>NZ_JBEXNT010000014.1:0-110001 GCF_040611255.1 Kitasatospora sp. NPDC002965
CCGAAACAAGTCCGAGGCCGGGGATGTCAACATATCTGGCGTTGACTTTTGGCACGCTGTTGAGTTCTCAAGGAACGGACACTTCCTTCAGGCGGCTTTCACACCGGCCCTCCGGGCGCTTCGTTCTTTCGTGTTTCCAGCCTATCAGACGTTTTCCGCTCCGTTTTCCGGAGTTTCATTCATCGGATTTTGCTTTCCGCTTGCCCCCGCTCTCTCGCGGCGACTCCGGAACTGTACGGCGATCGGCACGCCACATGCAAATCGTCCCGTCCTGCGGCGGCAGGACGGGACGATCCGCGGTTCGAGCAGGCCTTCGGCAGGCGCCGGACGCGTGCAGGACACGGGTCGGACGAATGTCAGAGGCCTGTCACATGCGGCCCATCTCCTCGGCGATGGCTGCCGCGAAGGCGTCGATGTCGGCCTCCGTCGTGTCGAACGAGCACATCCAGCGGACCTCGCCGGTGTGCTCGTTCCAGAAGTAGAAGCGGTAACGCTTCTGCAGCCGCTCGCTCACCTCGCGGGGGAGGATCGCGAAAACGGCGTTCGCCCTGACCGGGCGGACGACCGTCACGCCCTCGATCCCGCGGACGGCGGCCTCAAGGCGGCCGGCCATGGCGTTGGCGTGGCCGGCGTTGCGGAGATAGAGGTCACCCGCGAGCAGCGCCTCGAACTGGACCGAGACGAAGCGCATCTTCGAGGCGAGCTGCATCGAGGTCTTGCGGAGGAACTTGATGTTCCGGACCTTCTCCGGGTTGAGCACGACCACGCACTCACCGAACAGCAGGCCGTTCTTCGTCCCGCCGAAGGAGAGCACGTCGACGCCCACGTCCGTGGTGAAGGCGCGCAGCGGGACGCCGAGCGAGGCCGCGGCGTTGGCCAGGCGGGAGCCGTCCACGTGGACCAGCATGCCGAGCTGGTGCGCGTGGTCGACGATCGCCCGGATCTCCTCCACGGTGTAGAGGGTGCCGAGCTCGGTGCTCTGGGTGATCGAGACCGCGAGCGGCTGCGCGCGGTGCTCGTCGCCGAAGCCCCAGGCCTGCTGGTCGATGAGCTCAGGGGTGAGCTTGCCGTCCGGCGTGGGGACGGTGAGCAGCTTGATGCCGCCCATCTTCTCCGGGGCGCCGCCCTCGTCCACGTTGATGTGGGCCGACTCGGCGGCGATGACCGCACCCCAGCGCGGGAGCAGTGCCTGCAGGGCGACGACGTTGGCGCCGGTGCCGTTGAAGACGGGGTGCGCCTCGGCCTTGTCGCCGAAGTGCCGGCGGAAGACGTCCTGGAGGTGGGCGGTGTAGTCGTCCTCGCCGTAGGCCACCTGGTGGCCGCCGTTCGCGAGGGCTATCGCGGCGAGGACCTCCGGGTGCACACCGGCGTAGTTGTCGCTGGCGAAGCCGCGGACGGCGGGGTCGTGCCGCCGGACGGCGTCCGTCTGCGGGGTGGGGTCGGTCATCGGGCTGTCAGCCACAGGTGCTGTCCGTTCAGTTCTTCTGCGGGGCGGTCCCAGAGGCCCGCCAGGGTGGTGGCGAGGTCGGCGGTGTCGGTGAAGCCGGCGAACTTCGCCTCCGGCTTCTCGGCCCGCATCTCGGGACTGACCAGCGCCTTGATCACCAGGATGGCAGCCGCGGCGGTGGGCTTGCCGTCCTCGGCGGTGGTCTCCTTCGCGAAGGAGTCCGCCATGGCGAGCGTCCAGGCCTCGGTGGCGGCCTTCGCCGCGGCGTAGGCGGCGCCGCCCGCGGTGGGCTTGTGGGCGGCGGCGGCCGAGATCATGGCGTAGCGGCCACCGCTGCGGACCAGGGCGGGCTGGAACGCCAGCGAGGTGTGCTGGAGGGTCCGCACGACGGTGTCGTGCAGGAAGTCCCAGTCGTCGATCCGGGTGTCGAAGAAGGTCTTGCTGCCGCGCCAGCCGCCGACCAGGTGGAGGAGGCCGTCGACGTGGCCGTGCTCGGCCTCCAGGTGGTCGGCCCAGTCGTGGACCTCCTGCGGGTCGAGGAGGTCGATGACCTGGCCGCTGACCCTGGCTCCGCGCACGGCGACGCGCACGGTGTCGAGGGCGGCCTCCAGCCGCTGGGCGTCGATGTCGGCGCCGATGACGGTGGCGCCGTCCGCCGTGAGGCGGCGCAGCACGGCCTGGCCGGCCGGGCCGCTCGCGCCGGCGACGGCGATCACCTTGCCGCTGAGCGGTCCCTTGGGTGCGGTGGTCACGCGGCAACTCCCTGCAGGCCGGCACCGGTGATGCCGGTGGTCGAGGCGATGACGCCGCTGAGCTTCTTGGAGAGGGCCTCGTAGAACATGCTCAGCGGGAACTCGTCGGGGAGCACAGCGTCGCACAGGGCCTTGTTGAGGGTCTTGCCCTCGGTGATGTCGAACGGCAGTGCCGCGGAGCCCTTCGCCCAGGTGGAGGCGGGGTGCGGGGTGAGGTAGCGGGAGACCAGCTCGTAGGCGGCGATCCAGTGGGCCGGCTTGGGACGGTCGATGCCGTCGCGGTAGAGGGTCTCGATCTCGGCGCAGAGCGCGTTGGTGACCTGCGGGGCCCGCTCCCAGTCGATGCTGAGGCGGTTGTCGCGCCAGCGCAGCGCGTCGTGCTTGTGCAGGTACGCGAAGAGCAGCTGACCGCCGAGGCCGTCGTAGTTGCGGACGCGGTCGCCGCTGACCGGGAAGCGGAAGAGGCGGTCGAAGAGGATCGCGTACTGGACGTCGCGGGCGTGCTCGTTGCCCTCCGCCTCCAGCTTCACCGCCTCCTTGAAGGTGGTGAGGTCGCAGCGGAGCTCCTCCAGGCCGTACATCCAGAACGGGCTGCGCTGCTTGATCATGAAGGGGTCGAACGGCAGGTCGCCGTGGCTGTGGGTGCGGTCGTGGATGAGGTCCCACAGCACGAAGGTCTGCTGCGAGCGCTCCTGGTCCTGGAGCAGGCTCTCGGCGTCGGCCGGGATCTCCAGGCCGAGCAGCTCGACGGCGTTGGTGGAGACGACCCGGAAGCGGGCGGCCTCACGGTCGCAGAAGATGCCGCCCCAGGTGAAACGTTCCGGCGCCTTGCGCACGGCCACGGTCTCGGGGAAGAGGACGGCGGAGTTGGTGTCGTAGCCGGCCGTGAAG
Source organism: Kitasatospora sp. NPDC002965 (assembly GCF_040611255.1). Lineage (NCBI taxonomy): Bacteria > Bacillati > Actinomycetota > Actinomycetes > Kitasatosporales > Streptomycetaceae > Kitasatospora > Kitasatospora sp. NPDC002965. The sequence goes on from NZ_JBEXNT010000014.1 coordinate 3,091, forward strand.
TCGGTGAAGGTGATCGGCACGAACATCGGGTTGTCGAAGCGGGTGCGCTCCAGCTCCGCCAGCCAGTCGGGCCAGACGACGTTCAGCAGGACCGCTTCGAGGTTGCGGTTCGGGTTGCCGTTCTGGGTGTACATCGGGAAGACGACCAGGTGCTCCAGGCCGTCCTCGCGCTGTTCGGCGGGCTGGAAGGCGAGCAGCGAGTCCAGGAAGTCCGGCTCCCGGTAGCCGGTGTCGGCCCACTTGGCCAGGTCCACGTCGACGGCGGCCAGGTAGGCGGCGTCGTGCGGGAAGAGCGGCGCAAGCTCCGCGACAGCCGTGCGGACGGTGGCGACCAGCGGGTCGACCGTCCGGCGCTCGACGACGGACAGGTCGATGGAGCCGTCCTTGGACTGCAGGGGGCGCAGGGCCTCGACAGCTTCCTTGAGCCGCAGCCAGGCCGGGTGGCCGGCGAGGGACTCGACCGGGGCGTCGGCCGCCACGGCGAGCCTTGGCGAAAGATTCTGCATCGGGGACTCACTTCGACAGGAGGGTTTTCAACGAGACCACCATAAGTACGAAAGGTTCTTCTGTTCAAGGGGGCACCTGGCGGCGGATCTGCGGTAACCGGGGCCGGAGACCGTATGTCGTCCGTGTGAACAGCTGCCGGGATCTTCCGGGACAGAGCGGACGAAGCCCGGTAAGCCGACCATGCCGCGCGTGTTCCGGCGTCGCCACCGGGGGAGGTTCCCCACCCGACCGGTCCGTCCCCTTCCTCCCGGGAGCCCCGCCATGCCCCTCCCCCGAAAGCCGCTCGCCGCCCTCCTGCTCGCCGGTGCCGTGCTGGCCGCCTGTGCCCCGCAGGACACCGCGTCCGACGGGAACCCCACGGCCGCGAGCACGGCCGGCGGCTGCGCGCCGGGCGCGTTGCCCACCCGGGCGGCGGGGACGCTGACCATCGGCACCGACAAGCCCGCGTACGAGCCGTGGTTCGCCGAGGACGCGCCGGCGAACGGCAAGGGCTTCGAGTCCGCGGTCGCCCACGCGGTGGCGGAGAAGCTCGGCTACCCCAAGGAGAAGGTGACGTGGGTGGTCGCTCCGTTCGGCACGGCGACCGCGCCCGGTCCGAAGAACTTCGACTTCGACATCAACCAGGTGTCGATCAGTGCCGAGCGCCGGCAGGCGGTGGACTTCTCCTCCGGCTACTACGACGTGCGCCAGGCCGTGATCGCGCTGAAGAGTTCCAAGGCCGCCTCGGCGCGGAGCCTCGCCGATCTCAGGGGCGCCAAGCTGGGCGCACAGGTCGGCACCACCAGCCTGGACGCGGTCACCGACTCCATCAGGCCGACCACCCGGCCGGCCGTCTTCGACTCCAACGACTTGGCGAAGGCCGCGTTGAGGAACGGTCAGGTCGAGGCCCTGGTGGTCGACCTCCCGACGGCGTTCTACATCACCGGGGCCGAGGTGACGGACGCCCAGGTGGTCGGCCAGCTGGCGGGCTCCGCGAAGGGCGAGCAGTTCGGCCTGGTGCTGGACAAGGGCTCGAAGCTGACCGGCTGCGTCTCCGGCGCGGTGGACGCGCTGCGGGCCGACGGGACGCTGGCGAAGCTGGAGAAGCAGTGGCTCTCGGACGCCGTCTCGGCCCCCGTCCTCCAGTGAGCGACACCGTGAAGGGGCTCTCCGGGGGGTCCGCCGACCCGGGGACGCCGGCCGGCCCGGGTGAGCCGGCGGGCCCGGGCGCGGCCGACGACGGCTACCGGCCGTCGGCGCGACGGCTCGCCCACGAGGCGTACCGGCGCCGGCGGGCCCGCCGCTCGGCGCTGATCGCGGCCGGCTCGACGCTGGTGACGGCGGTGGCGCTGGTCCTGCTGGTGGTCGGCTCGCCCGGCTGGCCGGCCGTGCGGCGGTCCTTCCTCAGTGCCGAGTACGCCCGGCAGGCACTGCCCGAGGTGCTCAAGGGACTGCGGATCAACCTGGAACTGATGGCCGTCTGCGGGGTGCTGATCCTCTTCTTCGGCCTGCTGCTCGCGGTGCTGCGGACCCTGAGCGGGCCGGTCTTCCTGCCGGTGCGGCTGCTCGCCACCGCCTACGTCGACTTCTTCCTCGGCCTGCCGATGATCATCTGCCTGCTGGTGATGATCACCGGGGTGCCGGCGCTGCGACTGACCGGTGTGACCACCGACCCGCTGTGGCTGGGCGGCGCCGCGCTGGTGCTCACGTACGCGGCGTACGTGTCCGAGGTGTTCCGGGCCGGCATCGAGTCGGTGCACCCGAGCCAGCGGGCCGCCGCCCGGTCGCTGGGCCTCTCCAACGCGCAGGCGATGCGGTACGTGGTGCTGCCGCAGGCGGTCCGCCGGGTGGTGCCGCCGCTCCTCAACAACCTGGTCAGCCTGCAGAAGGACACCGGACTGGTCTCGATCGGCGGGGTGATCGACGCGGTGTACGCGGCGAAGATCATCAACGGCCGGTCGTTCAACTCCACCCCGTACCTGGTGGCGGCACTCGTCTTCGTGGTGCTGACCATCCCGCTCACCCGGTTCACCGGCTGGCTCACCACCCGGATGAACCGCCGACGCCAGCAGGGAGGTGCGGTGTGACCGGCCGACCGTCCGACGACGCGACAGGCCGCCCGCCGGGCACGTCCGCCGTACGACCGGGAGTGCCGAGGCCGTCGGGCGGGGCCGCGCCGTCGGGCGGGCCGGCGAAGCCCGTGCTGCGCCTGGAGTCGGTGCGCAAGAGCTTCAACGGCCAGGCGGTCCTGCGCGACGTGGACCTCGCCGTCCCCGAGCACTCGGTGACGGCGCTGATCGGTGCCTCCGGCTCCGGCAAGTCGACGCTCCTGCGGTGCGTCAACCTGCTGGAGCGGATCGACGACGGCGCCGTCTTCCTGGACGGCGCGGAGATCACCGACCCGCGTGCCGACGAGGACGCCGTGCGACGACGGATCGGCGTCGTGTTCCAGGCCTACAACCTCTTCCCGCACATGACCGTGCTGGAGAACGTGACGCTCGCCCCGCGCCGGGTGCACGGTCTGGCCCGGGCCGAGGCCGAGGCGCGGGCGCACGAGCTGCTCGACCGGCTGGGCCTGGCGGCGAAGGCGCGGGAGTACCCCGACCGGCTCTCCGGCGGCCAGCAGCAGCGGGTGGCCATCGTGCGGGCGCTCGCCACCGGCCCGCGGCTGCTGCTGCTCGACGAGATCACCGCGGCGCTCGACCCGGAGCTGGTCGGCGAGGTGCTCTCGGTGGTGCGCGACCTCAAGGAGCGGGGCATGACGATGCTGGTCGCGACGCACGAGATGGGGTTCGCCCGCGAGGTCGCCGACCAGGTCTGCTTCCTGGACGCCGGAGTGGTACTCGAACAGGGCCCGCCGGAGCGGGTGTTCGGGGCGCCGCAGCAGGAGCGGACCCGGCGGTTCCTGAGCCGGGTCATCGCCTCCGGGCGGCTCTCCGGGTAGCCGGACCTGTGCGGCAGTCCGGCGCCCGCTGGTGGGCCCACTCCGCCGGGCACCACCATGCGCCCCCGCACGCGCCCTGCTGCACGCGGCCCCGGGCCGTGATCGTGGACGGTACCCCCGCCCGTCACCGCCCGGGAGGCCGCCGTTGCACGGATCAGCCCTCGTCAGCTGGTTGTTGGCCGCCCTCGCCGCGGCCTCCGGCGGCTACTGCCTCACCCGCCTGCGCCGTACTCCCCCCGCGCCGCCCCCGGGAGCGGCCGGAGCCGGAACCGCACCGAGGACGCCCGGCCCGAGAAGCACCGGGGCGACCGGGGCGACCGGGGCGACCCGCGCACACCGGCTGCACGCGTACGAGTCGGATGCCTCCGAGGCCCTGATGGGCTTCGGCATGGCCGCCATGGCCGTGACCGGGACGGCCGTACCGGGCGTCGCCTGGGCCTGGCTGTTCGGCCCGCCCGCGGTCGCCCTGCTGCTGGCCGCCGCGTACCGCCCGGAGCGGCGGGCGCACCGGCTGCACCACGCGGTCGGCGCGCTGGCGATGACCTACATGGCACTCGTGATGGCCACCGCGCCCGCCGCCGGGCACGCGGGCCACCACCCGTCCGCGGCCGGATCGCCGGCACTGACCGGCGCCCTGCTGCTCTACTTCGGCGGGTACGCGCTCTGGTCGGGCAGCCGGCTGCTCAGCGGTGCCGGAGGCGGGCCCGGCGGGCTGCCGGCGGCCTCGGCGACGCTGCCCCGGGCCTGGCGGCTGTCGATGGGCATCGGCATGTTCGCCATGCTCCTGACCATGTGACACCGGCGCCCGCGCCCGCCGTCGCGGCGCGGCACCGGACGACCGGCGCGGCGCGGCACCGTCCTCGCGGCACGGCCACCGAACAGCCGTGGCGTTGGTCACTGGGTGGCCGAAAGTCGTACCACGCCGCGCCGGCAGCGCTTAGGTTGGACGGGAAGCGCGTTGTCGCGCTCCGTGCGTCCCCGGGGAGCCCATGCCATGACGGCCCTGCTCGGCCTGCTGCTGCTCGGACTGCTGCTCGCCACCGCCGCTCCCCGGCGGCTGACCCGGGCCCGCTGGGTGGACCGCGAACCCGTGCTGGCGCTGCTGGTCTGGCAGTGCCTGGTGGTGGCCGTACTGCTGTGCTGTGCGCTGAGCCTGCTGCTGGCCGCCTCGGCCGCGCTCCCCGACCTGCGGTCGCTGCTGTTCACGGGCGCACCGCACGGCGTGGAGGCGGCGTACGGACTGCACAACGCCGAGGGCTGGGGCCGGCTCTGCGCGGCGGTGCTGGCCGCGGGCGGGTTGCAGACGCTGTTCGCGCTGACCCGTGAGGTCCGTTCGGCGAAGGCGCTGCGCGCTCACCGGCATGCCGAACTGGCCACGCTGTCACCTGAGTTGCCGGGATCCATCGACGACGCACGGCAGCGCCGGGAGCGGCTGGTGGTGCTGGAGGACGTCCGGCCCGGGGCCTGGTCGCTGCCCGGGCACAACTCCCGGCTGGTGGTCACCACGGGGGCGCTCCGGCAGCTGACCCACCGGGAGTTGGAGGCGGTGCTGAGCCATGAGCGCGGGCACGTCCGGGCCCGGCACCACTGGCTGGCGCAGGGCGCGCAGGCGCTCGCCTCGGGCTTCCCCGGGGTCGGCGTCTTCAGCGCCTTCCGGAATCAGGTGGGCGAGCTGGTGGAGCTGGCGGCGGACGACCGGGCCGCGCGGCGGCACGGCCGGCACACCACCGCCCTGGCACTGGCCGAACTCAACCTGGGGAGCGGGGTGTTCGGTTCCTGCCCGCCCGGGATGGCCCAGTCGCCGAAGCGGGTGGACCGGCTGCTGGCCGGGCGCCCCCGGCTCTCCGTGTCGCACCGCCTGCAGCTGACCCTGGCCGCCCTGGCCGCACCGGTGGCGGTCGTGCTGACGGCCGCCGCACCGGGCCTCGCGTCCCTGCTGTAGCGCCGGCCTCCGGCCCCGTCAGTCCAGGGTCGTCCCGCAGGCGCGCACCGGTTCGTCGGCGAGCGTGAGGGAGAGCACCTCGCGGTGCAGGGGACGGGCCTCCGTGTGGCGCCGACGGCCGGCCTCGGTGAGCGCGACCTGGATGCCGCGCCGGTCACTGGTGCACATCGCGCGGGTGACCAGCCCGGCCTTCTCCAGCCTGCCGATCAGCCGCGAGAGCGCGCTCTGGCTGAGGTGCACGGTGTCGGCCAGCTCCTGGATCCGCAGCCCGTGCCCGCCACTGCCGTCACACCCCTCGACGAGGCGTTCCAGCACCTCGAACTCGCTCATGCCCAGGCCGTGCTTCTCGCCGAGTTCACGGTCGAGGAGGCAGGCGGTCTGGGCCTGCCGGGCCAGCAGGTCGCGCCACTGGACGACCAGACCGGCCTCCGCCGGGGAGTCGTGGGAATCGTGGGGGTCGAGTTCAGCCACGCCGCCACGGTATCACATGCGGAAGCAACTTATGCGTTAACATCTTATTCACTTGCATTGAATGCACGTGCATGTACTCTCTTGCCCATGACCACCGCGACCGTCACGACGTCTGACGATTCATCACAGGGGGCTCCGCGCTGGAGCCCCCGCCTCTGGGGCACGCTGATCGTGCTCTGCGCCGCGCTGTTCCTGGACGCCCTGGACATCTCGATGGTGGGCATCGCGCTCCCCTCCATCGGCTCCGAACTCCACCTCTCCACCTCCACCCTCCAGTGGGTGGTCTCCGGCTACGTACTCGGCTACGGCGGGCTCCTGCTGCTCGGCGGCCGGACCGCCGACCTGCTCGGCCGCCGCCGGGTCTTCCTCGTCGCACTCGCCGTCTTCGCCGCCGCCTCCCTGCTCGGCGGCCTGGTCGACGACGGCGGCCTGCTGATCGCCGCCCGCTTCATCAAGGGCGTCGCCGCCGCCTTCACCGCGCCGGCCGGCCTGTCGATCATCACCACCACGTTCCCGGAGGGCCCGGCCCGCAACCGGGCACTGTCGATCTACACCACCTGCGGGGCCAGCGGCTTCTCGCTCGGCCTGGTCCTCAGCGGAGTGCTCACCTCGGTCGGCTGGCGCTGGACCTTCCTGATGCCCGTCCCGATCGCCCTGCTCGCCCTGGTCTTCGCCGTCCGGCTGCTCCCCCGCCCGGCCGCCGGGGAGAAGGCCACCGGCCGGTACGACGTGCTCGGCGCGATCACCGGCACCGCCACCGTGCTGCTGCTGGTCTTCACCGTGACCGAGGCGCAGGGCGCCGGCTGGCTCAGCCTGCGCACCCTGGGCTCGTTCGCCGTCGTGGCGCTGCTCGGCTCCGCCTTCCTGTTCGTCGAGAGCCGCACCGCGCACCCGCTGGTCCGGCTCGGGATCTTCCGCAACGGCTCGGTCGCCCGCGCCAACGTGATCGCGTTCGCGATGACCGGCGCGTACGGCGGCTTCCAGTTCGTGGTCACGCTCTACCTCCAGGAGTTGCTCGACTGGTCGGCCCTGGAGATGGCGCTCGGACTGCTGCCCGCCGGCGCGATGATCGCCCTGTCGGCACCGTTCATGGGTCCCGTGGTGGACCGCTTCGGGACCGGCCGGCTGCTGCCGATCGGCCTGCTCGCCCTGGTCGGCGCGTTCGCGCTCTTCCTCCGGCTCGACGAGCACAGCTCGTACCCGGTGCTGGTGCTGCCGTCGATCATCCTGCTCGGCGTCGGCTTCGCGCTGGCCTTCCCCTCGGTGAACATCGCCGCCACCGACGGCGTCGCCGACGATGAGCAGGGACTGGCCTCCGGCCTGGTGAACACCGCGATCCAGGTCGGCACCGCGGTCGTCCTGGCCGGCGCCACGGCCATCATCACCGCCGGCAGCGGCGGCGGCACCGGCGCGCAGGCCCAGCTGGACGGCTACCGGCCCGCCCTGCTCTTCATCACCGGGATCGCGGTGGTCGGCTTCGTGATCGCCGTCGCGGGCGCCGTTCTCGACCGGCGGACGAAGGCAACTCGTTTCTCCGTGCCGGACTATGATTATCCGTCAGTCGACCTGGTCGACCGGAGCGGCGAGGTTCTGACCAAGAGCTGAACAGCGGTACGAGTTCCACCAGGCCCGGGACGGAGTCCCCGGGCGGGCGCCGGCTCCACCAAACCCCCGTGTTGGTAGAGCCGGCGCCTCCGTACGAACCGAACGCCGCCGCCCGGCCCAAGGCCCGGGGGCCACGGTCCGGTCGCCGGCCGCGCCAGTATATTGGCCGACAGCCAACGAACGTACGGAGCAGAAACGATGGCACCTCGCGGGGATTCGGTCAATGAGGAGATGCGTCAGCGTTCCCGGCGACGCATCATGCGGGCCACCGTCGAACTGGTCGACCGGCACGGATACGCCGGGACCACGCTGACCGACATCGCCGAACGGGCCGGACTGGCCCGCGGACTGCTCTCGTACTACTTCGACGGCAAACGGCTGCTCATGCAGTCGGCGACCCACCGGATGATGCACCAGGAGCTCTCCACCGCGCTCGGCGAGCTCGCGCCCGACGCGACACCGGAGGCCCGGCTGGCCCGGGCGATCGACGCGGTGCTCGGCCTGGCCATGGACCACCCGCGGGTGATGCGCTCGCACCTGGCGCTGATCCTCGACCCGGACACCGGCGCCTTCGTCCAGGACCCCGAGCAGCAACGGCTCGGCTCGATCCTCCAGGAACTGCTGCGCGACTGGGGTGCGCCCGACCCCGTCGCGGAGCACGCGGTGCTGCGCAGCGCCCTGATGGGCGGCTGCATAGGCGTCCTGCTCCCGGGCGCGGAGGTGCCGCTGGCGCCGATCCGCGCCGACCTCTTCAGCCGCTACGACCTGCCCTGGCACCTCGGCCGCCCGCCGCAGCCGCTCCCGCCGGAACGCGAAAGGCCGCCGGCCCGCGGCTGAGACCGCGGGGCCGGCGGCCGTCCGGTGGAGCGGCGCGCGGCGGACGGGGACGTCCGGCGCTCAGCGCTCCTTCAGGATCGAGGCCAGCAGGTCGATGGTGCGCTCGGGCGTGAGGCTGTCCACGCAGAGCCTCTCCATCACCTGGATGTAGGCGTCGACGTCGTCGCGCTTGTCGAGGTACAGCGCACTGGTCAGCTGCTCCAGGTACACGACGTCCGCCAGGTCCTGCTCGGGGAAGCGCAGGATGGTGAACGCACCGGACTCACCGGCGTGCGCACCGAAGCGGAACGGCATGACCTGGATCACGACGTTGGCCTGCTCGGCCGCGTCGATCAGGTACTGGACCTGGCCGCGCATCACCTTCGGCCCACCGACCGGACGGCGCAGCGCCGCCTCGTCGATGACCGCCCAGAGGCGGGGGCTCTCGCCCTCGGTGAGCAGCTTCTGGCGGCGCATCCGCAGGCTGACCCTGCGCTCGACCTCCTCCTCGCTGATCACCGGCCGACTCTGGCCGAAAACCGCCCGTGCGTACTCCTCGGACTGGAGCAGGCCGGGGACGAACTGGACCTCGTAGGTGCGGATCAGTGCGGCGGCCTCCTCCAGACCGACGTAGGTCTGGAACCAACCCGGCAGGACGTCGTTGAAGCTGTGCCACCAGCCCGACTTGTTGGCCTCGCGGACCAGCCCGAGCAGCGCCTCGCGCTCCAGGCCGTCGTCCACTCCGTAGAGGCTGAGCAGGTCCGCGACATCGCGTTCCTTGAAGCTGACCCGGCCGAGTTCCATGCGGCTGATCTTGGACTCGGACGCACGGATCGCGTAGCCCGCGTCCTCGCGGGTGATGCCGCGCCCCTCCCGGAGGCGGCGCAGCTGGGAGCCGAGGAGGATCCGGCGGACCATCGAGCCGCCGCCCGGCTGAACTGTGGTCATGTGGTCCTAACCTCCACCTAGGGCAAACAGCGCACAGTCTGCCATCAGTTGAGCGCTCACGGTGCCGATACTGACGGATGTTCCTATCAGTTCTGTACTCCGCACACCAGGATGCACGTGCATCCGGCGCTTGCATATGCCATTTGAACGACTGCACGTGAATCGACTCTTGCATCTGCAGTGAGCGCAGAGGACGATGGTGCACGTGCACCTGCACATCCCTGGCAATCCCGCGGGCTCCGCGTCGACCCCACGCGCGACTCCGTGCACAGGCCCGGCAGCGCCCCCGCGCCTCCGGGCCCTTGTGCGCGCGCGCCTGGTCGAGTGGGCGGCCGTGCGGCCGAGCGAGTCGGAGGTGACCGGCATGACCCCGGCGGGTCCAGCCGTGTCCGCCCCCTTATGGGAGGAGCTCTTCATGAGCACCGGAACGGCTTTGGCAGTCGACCCCCATGTGGTCACCTGTACGCTCGCTCCTCGATATGAAGCCGTCAGAACCGCGCGCGACTTCGCCAGAACCGCCCTGCACCGCTGGGGCCTGGGCGAGCTCTTCGACGACGTCGCGCTGGTGGCCTCGGAGCTGGTGACCAACGCCCTGCGGCACGCGATCGGCGCGCGCCCCGGTGCGGCGGACGACTACGACTTTCCCATGCAGTGCGCAGCCGAGGGGAGGCTGCCGATCCGAATAAGCCTGGTGCACCGTTCCCCGCAGGTGGTCTGCGCGGTGAGCGACCCCAGCAACATCGGCCCGGTGGCGCGGGAGGCCGACTTCGTGGCGGAGTCGGGCCGCGGCCTCCACCTGGTCGACTCGTTCAGCCACTCCTGGGGCTGGCATCCGCTCGGCGGCGGCAAGGTCGTCTGGGCGCTGTTCGAGGCGGAACCGGAACAACGGTCGATCCCGGCCCCCGAGATGAGCGGACGGCACCGGCGCTCGGCCTAGCCCGGCGCACGACCCGTGACAGGACCCCCCGGGAGCACCACACCGCCCGGCGGGAGACCACACACCAGCGCGACACACCACGGCAACGGCGATCGGTGACCCTCGGGCAGCGGGTACCGGCCACCCTTGCGGCGGTGCGCCCCTCCGATCCGCGTGCGGCGGCTCGGCACGGCGGCGACGGCGGGTGACCCTGGCGGGCGGAACGGCGGCCGGCGGGCGAGGGCCCGCGAACGGCGGCCGGGCCGGCGGAACGGCAGCTCGTGGCACGACGGCTCGCAGGGCGGCGGAGCCGGTAAGACAAAGGCCGTCGTGGTGTCAGCACCCACGACGGCCCCCCGATGGTGGAGCCGGCGGCCGGTCAGACCGCCAGGTGGTCGAACTCCCCGTCCTTGGCCCCCAGGAGCAGGGCCTCGATCTCGGCCCGGGTGTAGATGAGCGCCGGACCGTCCGGGAAGCGGGAGTTGCGCATCGCCACATCGCCCCCCGGGAGGGCGGCGAACTCGACGCAGTTGCCCTGAGAGTTGCTGTGCAGGCTCTTCTGCCAGACCACGCCCTTGAGGTCCGCAGCGGCCATCCCGTTGTACGTGTCGAACGTGTCGTGCATAGAAATCTCCCGAAGAGCTCCGGAGTGGGTCGTCCAGCTCGGCGCCCCGGCTCTCAGCCGAACGGCTCGACCGGCCCCGTACCGGCCCGGCACAACGCCTCACTTGACGTGATGATAGCTCCAGTGCACGTGCATCAGCACGGGACGTTGCAGGTGCACGGGCTTTTCGACACCGAACCGGAACTCTTCACGAGCCGCGCACCTGACGGTACGTAAATGGACATAGTCGACCGAATCGGCCGGATGTCGATGACGGCCCGTAGGCGACCACCCGCTGAATGTTGATCTTCGGGAGCCCGGGGTCGCACCGCTGTGACCCCACTGTGACCCTCCGTCAGACGATGCCCGCCCTGTGAGACATCTCACGCACCCCTCCTGCAACGCGGAGCTCCTCCTCTCGCATCTGAGCGGATACCGGGAGAGAAACCGGGTTCGGGCCGGTTATGTCCGGTTTTCGGACGGGCCGCCCCTCCTCGTACGGCAGCCGACTGCGAGCACGGCGGGGGAATGTCCTACGATCTCCGCCATGAGCACCGCAGCCATCCCGGGCGCGCCACTGCCCGTCCGAACCCCAGGCTCCCGTGCGCGGGGGCGCCACCGCCGTCCCGAGCGCCCCGAAATCCCGACCGGTTCGCCGGTCCTGCTGCTCGCCGTGCCCGCGGCCGCCGGACCGGAATCCCGGTCCGTGGTCGAGGAGCTGCTGTCCATCGTCCGCAGCGAGCAGAACGGCGTGCAGACGGCAGCCGGTTACCTTCCGGCCCACGGCGCCGAGGTCGGCGCCGAGCGCACCGTCGCCGAACTGCTGGACGAGGCGGCCGAGGCCGGCCTGCCCACGCCGGTCGTCGTGCCCCTCGTGCCCGGCCCGCACGACTTCCTGACCGACCTGTACGCCCTCGCCGCCGAGTACGGCGCCCCCGTCACCGACGTGCTGGGCCCGCATCCGCTGCTGGCCGAGGCCGTGCACGTGCGCCTCTCCGAGGCCGGTCTGGCCCGCGCCGACCGGGCCCGGCTCTTCGCCATCGCGACCGCCGCCGACGGCGTGGTGCTCACCACCGTCGGTGGGCAGGCCGCCGCCGACGCCGCCGGGATCACCGGCATGCTGCTGGCCGCCCGGCTGGCCGTGCCCGTCGTCCCCGCCGCGCTCGACCTGCCCGGCTCGGTGGCCGCGGCCGTCGCCCACCTCCGGGAGATGGGCTCGCAGAACCCGGCGCTGGCCCCCCTGGTGATCGGCCCGGAGGCGGACTCCGAGCTGCTCGCCACGGCAGCCGAGGAGTCCGGCTGCCCGTCGGCCGCCCCGCTGGGCGCGTACCCGACGGTGGGCCAGCTGATCGCCTCCACCTACCTGGCCACGCTGCCGGCCGTCGACTTCGAGGCGCAGGCCGCGGAGGCCGGGGACGTCGCCGCGGAGCCCTCCGGCGGACGGCACGCCGCCCAGTAGCGCGAGCCCGTCCGAAGGGGCCCGGAACGCATCCGTTCCGGGCCCCTTCGGCTGCTCGCACCGGCCGGAACGGTCCGGCCCCCCGCCCTCCGGCCGGACCGGGACCCCGCACCGCCGCCGCGGTCGCCGGGGCGGCCTCAGCGGCCGACCCGACTGGTGGGCGAGGCCGCGTCCTTCAGTTTCAGGGCGGGCAGCCGCACCGGCCGGGACTGCGCCGCGAAGGTGGCCACCGGCGCGGCGGCGGCGTTCCACTGCGGCTGCGCGGCGCCCTCCTCGTCCGGCTTGCGGACCTTGAGCACCTCGGTCTGCCCGGCCCGGCGCAACAGGATGTTCTTCGGCCGCACGGCCTCCGGGTCCAGCCAGAGCTCGTTGCCGCCGAACTCGCAGTCCAGCAGCAGCACGTCGTCCGGCTGCCCGTCCGAGGTGGCCCGGAAGGCCACGCCGGCCCGCCGGTAGCCGGTGAACCGGCTCCGGCTGAAGGTGACGGCCTGTCCGGCGAGTTCGTGCCGGGCGGTGGAGACGGCGAAGTCGCTCTGCCCGGCCGCGTCGACGAGCAGTCCGTCGAACACGGTGCCCTGGTCCCGGCCGAGCGAGTGCAGCGCCACTCCCCCGCCCGCGTTGCCGTACAGCACGCTCGCGGTGTAGTCGAAGTCGTTGAGGTAGGCGCCGTGCTCGATGCCCCAGCCGCCGTTGTGGTAGGCGGCGAACTCGGTGACCACGTGGTGCTGACGGGCGTTGAGCCAGACGAAGATGCCGTCCCGCAGGTTGTTGTGGGCCAGGCAGCGCTCGAAGGTCCAGACGCCCTCGCTGTTCTCCGGCCACTCGAAACCGGAGGCCCCGTCGGCGCCCTGGACGCCGACGGCCACGCAGTCCACCGCCTTGCCGCCGGTGCCCGCGCCGAGGTTGAAGCCGGTCAGCCGGTAGGCGCGGGGGTTGGGTTCGAGCAGGGTGCGGGAGGCGACGCAGGACTCGTAGACGATGTCGTCGGAGGGGCGCTGCGGGGTGCGGGTGTCCAGCGGCCCGTCCCACCAGTACGCGTCCTCCCAGGTCTCGTGGCTGATGCAGCTGCGGAAGGTGATGCCGTGACTGGCGTGCGGCACGTACGCGTGGCTGCCGGCGTCGCGGACGACCACGCCCTCGACGACGGTCCCGCGGGTGGCGTCGCCGAGCTGGTGGAAGTGGAGCCCGTACCGGCCGAGGACGGCCGCGGTGACCGGGGCGGTGCCGTCCTGCCCCCTCCAGGTCTCCTTGGTGTCGGCGCGCGGGCCGACCCAGCGCAGCGCGGCGTGCCGGACGTCGGCGCGCCGGGAGCTGGTGAGGTGGACGTGGGCGCGGCCCTCGGCGGTGCCCTCGACCCGGACGGTGCGGGTCAGGTTGAGCACCTCGGCGCCGACGGTGACGCCCCCTCCGGCGGCGACCAGGGGGTGGGCGTGCTTCAGCGGCGACTCCAGGGTGACGGTGGCTCCGCTGACGGACCGCACGGTGACGAGGTCGTAGTGGGCGGCGAAGCCCTCCTGGTCGGGCGGGCCGGTCGGGGTGACGGCCAGTTCGTCGCCGGGGAGCCAGCCGGCGGGCGGGGCGGACAGGGCCAGCTCGGTGCCGCCGGCCTTCAACTCGCGGTCGGCGCGGACCCACGCGGTCTTGGCGGCGCCGTCGAGCCGCAGGTAGCCGGCGCCGGTGACCCAGAGGCCCACGTCGGTGTCGACGACCTTCATGCCGTCCCCCTGGAAGCGCCTCTCGTCGACGGCGGGGAAGCGCAGGGTGTGGGTGTGGGTGCCGTCGGGGGCGAGGGCGAGGGCGCCGCGGATCTCGACGTTCCCGGTGGCGGCGAGGGTGAGGGTGCGGTCGGCGGCGAAGGTGAGGGCGCCGGTCGGCTCCACCAGCAGCGTGCCGACGGCGGCGTCGGTGTCGAGCAGCACCCGGTCGGTGATCCGCACGGTGCTTCTCGGGCCGGGCACGGCACCGCCCCAGCCGGCCGGGTCGGACCAGCGGCGACCGCTCTGGTCGACGGTGGGCGCGGGGGCCGGCTGTTCGGGCGCGGCGCCGACCGGAGCGGCCTCGGGGGACGCCCCACCGTGGCCTCCGGCTCCCGTCCGGTCCGCGCCGACGGCCGTGGACGATCCGGCGACGGCGGCGACCGGTTCGGTCGGGCCGCTCAGCGAGCGCCGCAGCACCTCCTCGCCACTGACCGCCGCGAAGGCGGTGCCGACGGCGAGCCAGCGCAGTAAAGTGCGGCGACTTAAGGGAGTTAGGGGCGGTTCGGGTGGGATGTCCGCTCTGCGATGCTTTGGCCTGCGATGCGCTCCGCGCGCCCGGCCGGTCGGCCGGGCGGGGTCCGGGTCCTCGTCCATGGCCATCGGTGCGTAGCCCTCCCCACGGGCGGCTGCGGCGGCGCCGGCGTCCTGCTGACGCTCTGAAGCATAGGCAGTTGCGTTGACCGCGACGGGCGTTGCATGAAATCGGTCATTTCTGATCATGAAGGACAGCCGCCCACCATGGATTTCGCAAACAGTGACGTGCCTCACACATGTTTGCGGTTTGAACGCGGCTCTGCTTAACGTGCTCCCCGTTCGTGGCCACACGGACCCAGCTCCCCTGCAACGCCGAGTCCTGCCGTCGGGTGCGCTGGAAGTACGAAGCACCACGGCAGGAGCGGGGGAACCACAGGTAGTTCGCCCAGGCCGGTCCCCGGACCGACCAGGGCTAGGGGTGAAGCCGCGTCCACAGCGCGGCCGGGCAACTCCAGCCCGAATCCGACAGCTCACCTCGCAGGCGTGGGAGAGGACCGCGTCTTCATGCTGCCCACCAACGGCACCCGCCTGTCCAGCCGCACCCGTCGCGCCATCGCCACCCTCGGCGTCGCGGGCATCGGCCTCACCATCCCCTGCCTCACCACCGGCACCGCCTCGGCCGCCTCCGTCGCCACCTGGGACAAGGTCGCCCAGTGCGAGAGCACCGGCAACTGGAGCATCAACACCGGCAACGGCTTCTACGGCGGACTCCAGTTCACCAGCTCCACCTGGACCGAGTTCGGCGGCACCTCGTTCGCCGCGCGCGCCGACCTCGCCACCAAGGACCAGCAGATAGCGATCGCCGAGAAGGTGCTCGCCGTGCAGGGCCCCGGTGCCTGGCCGGTCTGCTCGGTCAAGGCCGGCCTGACCAAGGGCGGCACCCCGGCCGCCGTCGACACCTCCACGGCCGCCGCCAAGCCGGCCGTCCAGACCCCGGCCCCGGCCGCCAAGCCCGCCGCCCAGCCGAAGGCCACGCAGCCCGCCGCGCCCAAGGCCGCCCAGCCGCAGGCACAGGCTCCCGCCGCCACCGACGCCGCCCGCCAGGGCGACGGCGGCCAGGACGGGCGCCAGTGGCGCCAGCAGACCGGCCAGCAGGGCGGTCAGCAGGGCGACCGGAAGCAGTCCGACGACTACACCGTGGCCGTCGGCGACTGGCTCTCCTCCATCGCCGACAAGAACGACGTCCAGGGCGGCTGGGAGCGGCTCTACGAGCTCAACCGCGCCACCCTGACCGAGGGCCCGCACAGCATCTACCCGGGCCAGCACCTGACCTTCGGCGACCGGGCCAAGGGCAACCAGGCCTCGGAGGAGTCCGGCAAGGGCTTCGACTGGTTCAACCGGGCCAAGGACGCGGGGACCGGCACCGCCACCACCGAGCCGGCCGCCCAGACCCCCGCCCCGGCCACCAAGCCGGCCGCCAAGCCCGCCGCCCAGGCCGAGACCCCGGCCCCGGCCCAGGCCGCCACCGGCAGCATGGCCGCCGCCGTCTCCTTCG
The DNA here is from genome assembly GCF_040611255.1 of Kitasatospora sp. NPDC002965. Classification (NCBI taxonomy): domain Bacteria; kingdom Bacillati; phylum Actinomycetota; class Actinomycetes; order Kitasatosporales; family Streptomycetaceae; genus Kitasatospora; species Kitasatospora sp. NPDC002965. Next base: position 19,068 of record NZ_JBEXNT010000014.1, read on the forward strand.
CCCAGTCGAAGGTCGGCCAGGCCTACGTCTACGGCGGCACCGGCAACGGCGGCTGGGACTGCTCCGGCCTCACCCAGGCCGCGCTGCGCGCCGCGGGCATCACCGTCCCGCGCGTCGCCGCCGACCAGGCCGCCGCGTCCACGCACGTCTCGCTCGACGCCCTCAAGCCGGGCGACCTGCTGTTCTGGTCCAACAACGGCAAGGACTCCGGCGTCTACCACGTCGCGCTCTACATCGGTGACGGCAAGTACGTCGAGGCCGCCAACCCGAGCTCGGGCGTGCGGACCCAGACCGTGGCCAACTGGGCCCCGGACTTCGCCGGCCGGGTCTGACCCACGGCCGGGTCTGACCCGCGAAAGCCCGGGGCCCCCGGGGAGGAGCCAGGTCGCTCCCTCCCCGGGGGCCCCGGTGCGTCCCGCGCCGGACCGCCCCCGGGACCCCGCACGCCCCGCCCCGGAAGGTCATGGTCAAATCCGGCCGCACCAGGCATGCTGCTGCTCTGTCCCCGAGGAGGAGTCACCATGGCCCAGGTCACCGTCACGCTCGACGCCAACCTCGCGATCGACGCGATGATGCTGTCCGGCACGAAGAGCCCGCAGGACGCCGTCGAACTGATCCTCCGCGACTACCTGGACCGGGGGCGGCGCACCGAGACCCGGACCGGCGACGCCGCCGACGGCCACCGGGTCACCCCGGACCGCCCGGCCGTCCAGGAGGGCTGACCCGCACGACGAACGGCCGGGGTCCGGGAGCGGCCTGCTCCCGGACCCCGGCCGTTCGTCCGATCCGTCAGCGCGCGCCGGCGCCGGTCGAGCCGCGCATCACCAGCTCGGGCTGGAACATGAACTCCCCGCGCTGGGCGGCGTTTCCGCCGACCTCCTCCAGCAGGGCGTCCACCGCGGCGGTGGCCATCGCCTCCACCGGCTGGCGGATGGTGGTCAGCGGCGGCTCGGTGAACGCTATCAGCGGCGAATCGTCGAACCCGACCACCGAGACGTCCTGCGGCACCGTCAGGCCCCGCTGCCGGACGGCCCGTATCGCGCCGAGCGCCATCATGTCGCTGCCGCAGACGATCGCCGTGCAGCCCTTGTCGAGCAGCGCGCCGGCCGCCGCGTGGCCGCCCTCCACGCTGAACAGGGTGTGGTGGACGAGGCCCTCGGCCTCCTCCCGGGTGCGCCCGAGCACCTCGCACAGGGCGGCGGTGAACCCCTCGATCTTCCGCAGCACGGGCACGTACCGGCGCTGCCCGACGGCCAGCCCGATCCGCTCGTGGCCGAGTTCGGCCAAGTGCTGGACGGCCATCCACATCGCGGCCCGGTCGTCCGGCGAGATGAACGGCGCGTCGATCTTCTCGCTGTACCCGTTGATCAGCACGAACGGCACCCCGCGGCCGGCCAGCCGGGCGTACCGGTCATGGTCGGCGGTGGTGTCCGCGTGCAGGCCGGAGACGAAGACGATGCCCGCCACGCCCCGGTCGACCAGCATCTCCACCAGTTCGTCCTCGGTGGAGCCGCCCGGCGTCTGGGTGCAGAGCACCGGCGTGTAGCCGTGCCGGCTCAGCACCTGCTCGATCACCTGGGCCAGCGCGGGGAAGATCGGGTTGCTCAGCTCCGGGGTGATCAGCCCGATCAGGCCCGCGCTGCGCTGGCGCAGCCGGGTGGGCCGCTCGTACCCGAGCACGTCGAGTGCCGCCAGCACGGTCTGCCTGGTGGCGGCCGAGACGTTCGCCTTGCCGTTGAGCACGCGGGAGACGGTGGCCTCGCTGACCCCCGCCTGCGCCGCGATGTCTGAGAGTCGCGCCGTAGTCACGGTCCCAGAGCCTATTGCAACCACGTCAGACCGCCCACCAGTCGGTGCTGTCCGGTGCGAGCACCGTCTCGCCGCCGTCGATCAGCGGGTCGGCGCCGGCGGAGCTCAGCAGGAGCCGGCCGGGCACCGGTATCCGGACCGGGCCGGCGGTCGTGTTCACCGTGCAGACGAACGCGCCGCGGCGGAACGCCAGGGTGCCCTCCGGGCTCTCCAGCCACTCGACCCCCGTGCCGGCGCCGAGCTCGGCCCGGGCCCGGCGGACGGCCAGTGCGGAGCGGTACAGCTCCAGGGTGGAGGTCGGGTCGCCGGTCTGCGCCTCGACGCTGAGCCCGGCCCACTCGGCGGGCTGCGGCAGCCAGCTGGGGCCGCCGGCGGTCGGGCCGAAGCCGTACGGGGCCTCGGTGCCGGACCACGGGATCGGGACGCGGCAGCCGTCGCGGTAGCCGTCCTGGCCGGCCTTGCGGAAGAACGACGGGTCCTGACGGACCTCGTCGGGCAGGTCGGTGACGTCCGGCAGGCCGAGCTCCTCGCCCTGGTAGACGTAGGCGGAGCCGGGGAGCGCGAGCATCAGCAGGGTGGCGGCGCGGGCCCGGCGCAGGCCGAGCGCGCGGTCGCCGGCGGTGCGGATCTGGGTGCCGAGGCCGGGCGGGTTGGCGAACCGGGTGGCGTGCCGGGTGACGTCGTGGTTGGAGAGCACCCAGGTGGTGGGGGCGTCGACCGGGCACATCGAGTCGAGCGAGAGGTCGATCACCGCGCGCAGCTCGGCGGCGTCCCAGGAGGTGCCCAGGTACTGGAAGTTGAAGGCCTGGTGCAGTTCGTCGGGGCGGACGTAGTTGGCGGTGCGCTCGACGGTCGGGGTCCACGCCTCGGCGACGCCGATCCGCTGCCCCGGGTACTCGTCGAGGATCTTCCGCCAGCTGCGGTAGATCTCGTGCACGCCGTCCTGGTCGAAGAACGGCATGACGTCGTTGCCGAGCAGCCTGAGCTGGTCGGAGCCGCCGAGGTCGGGCAGGCCGGGGGCCTTCACCAGGCCGTGGGCGACGTCGATGCGGAAGCCGTCGACACCCATGTCCAGCCAGAACCGGAGGATGGAGCGGAACTCGTCGGCGACGGCCCGGTTCTCCCAGTTGAAGTCGGGCTGCTCCGGGGCGAACAGGTGCAGGTACCAGTCGCCGGGGGTGCCGTCCGGGTTCTCGGTCCGGGTCCAGGCCGGGCCGCCGAAGATGGACTCCCAGTCGTTGGGCGGCAGTTCGCCGTTCGCGCCCTTGCCGGGGCGGAAGTGGTAGCGGTCGCGCAGCGGGGAGGCGGGGCCCTCGCGCAGCGCGCGCTTGAACCACTCGTGCTGGTCGGAGGAGTGGTTGGGGACGAGGTCGACGATGATCCGCAGGCCCAGCCGGTGCGCGTCGCGGATCAGCGCGTCGGCGTCCATCAGGGTGCCGAACATCGGGTCCACCGCGCGGTAGTCGGCGACGTCGTAGCCGGCGTCGGCCTGCGGGGAGGCGTAGAACGGCGAGAGCCAGACGGCGTCCACGCCGAGGTCGCGCAGGTAGGGCAGGCGGCTGCGGATGCCGGGCAGGTCGCCCATGCCGTCTCCGTTGGAGTCGGCGAAGCTGCGCGGGTACACCTGGTAGATGACCGCGTCCCGCCACCAGCCTCTGTCCGCGCCGGCACCGGCCTCGTGAGCGGTGGCGTCGGCGGCGGGCCGGGAGGTGTCGGCCAGGTTCTGGGTCATGGACGGTATCCCTCGGGGATCAGAGGAGCGGGGATCGGAGGATCGGTCGGGCGCGGGGAGCGGCGGTCCGGGCGCGCTCAGGACTTGGAGGCGCCGGCGGTCAGACCGGTCACCAGGTGGCGCTGCACCAGGTAGAAGAGGACCGACGACGGGATCGCGATCAGCACCGCGGTGGCGGCCATCAGGTTCCACTGGGCGTCGTGCTCGCTGACGAAGGTCTGCAGGCCGACGGCCAGCGTGTACTTGTCGGAGCTGAGCATGAAGGTGGAGGCGAAGGCGACCTCGGCCCAGGCGGTCAGGAAGGAGTAGAACGCGGCCACCGCCAGGCCCGGGCGGGCGAGCGGCAGCACCAGCCGCCAGAAGGTGCCGAACGGGCTGAGCCCGTCGACCCGGCCGGCCTCGTCGATCTCCACCGGGATCGTGTCGAAGTAGCCCTTCAGCAGCCAGGCGCAGTACGGCACGGTGGTGGTGGAGTAGACCAGGATCAGGCCCAGGTAGCTGTCCAGCAGACCGAGCTGGGAGAGGATCGTGTACATCGGCACGATCAGCACCGCGATCGGGAACATCTGCGTGACCAGCAGCGACCACATCAGCGGCCGGTGGCCGGGGAAGCGCATCCGGGAGACGGCGTAGCCGGTGGAGGCGGCGATCAGCACGCCCACCACGGTGGTGGCGCCGGAGACCAGGAAGGCGTTGCCGAACCAGTGGACGAAGTCGGTGTCGAACAGCACCGTGCGGTAGTTGGACAGCGTCAGCTTGTCCATGATCTCGCCGGGGTGGAGGTAGTCGGTCTTGTCCGGGCCGAGCGAGACGTAGAGGATCCACGCCACCGGGAAGAGTGCGACCAGGCTGGCCAGGATCAGCGTGCCGTGCGCGAGGGCCTTGCCGAGCGGGGAGGGTTCGCCGCGCCGGCGGACCCTGGCCGGCCGGGCGGCCGGGGCCGCGGGGCGCGCGGTGAGGGGGGTGGGGCGGTCGGTGGTGGTGCTGCTCATCGGGATGCCTGCCTTCGTGGTCGCTGGGTGGGCCGGGTCAGCCGTTCGCCTGCTCGTTGCGGGCGAGCCAGCGGCGGTAGAAGGCGGTGAAGACGATCAGGATCGAGAGCAGGATGACGCCGTAGGCGGCGGACTGCGCGTAGTCCCGGGGCTGCTGGCCGAAGCCGAGCCGGTACGCCCAGGTGACCAGCAGCTGGGCGTCGGGCGCGCCGTTGCCGAACAGCAGGAAGATGACGGCGAACTGGTTGAACGTCCAGATCACGCCGAGCAGCACCACGGTGGAGGAGACGGTGCGCAGTCCCGGCAGGGTGACGTGCCGGAACCGCTGCCAGGCGGTGGCGCCGTCCATCTCGGCCGCCTCGTACAGCTCGGCCGGGATCGACTGGAGGCCGCCGAGCAGCGAGATCATCATGAACGGCACGCCGACCCAGGTGTTGACCAGGACGGCCGCGGCCTTCTGGGCGGTCGGGTCGTCCAGCCAGCCGGGTTCGGGCAGGTGCAGGGCGGACAGCACGCCGTTGACGGCTCCGCCGTCGGCGAGCATCAGGCGCCAGGAGAACACGGTGACGAAGGTCGGCACGGCCCAGGGAAGGATGAGCAGCATCCGGTAGACGGCCCGGCCGCGCAGCTTCTGGTTGAGCAGCAGGGCGAGGCCGAGGCCGATGGTGTAGTGCAGGCCGACGCAGAGCGCCGTCCAGGCGATGGTCCAGACGAAGTGCGACCAGAAGCGGTCGTACGAGCCGGGGCCCCAGAGGATGTCGGCGTAGTTGTCGAAGCCGACGAACGTGTAGGAGGCCGGGATCTCGTTGGCGCCGATCTTGCGGGCGACGTTGAGACTGTTGGCGTCGGTGAGGGTGAGCCAGAGTCCCTCGGCGAGCGGGTAGAGCACCAGCACGCCGAGCACCAGCACGACCGGCGCGATCATCGCGTAGGCGTACCAGTGCTTGGCGTACGAGCGCTTCAGGCGCTCCATCAGGCCCGGACGCGGATCGCGCTCCCGGCTGCCCTTGCCGGTGGCGCCCTGCACGGCGACTGACATTGTTCGACACCTTCTCGGGGAGGTCCGCCGCCTCGCTTCGGCGACTGCTGCTACGGGTCCGGCCGTCCGGCCCGCGCGGGAGGGGTGGCGGCGGGCCGGACGGCTACGGGGAGGACTACTTGGCGAAGCCCGGGAGGAGCTTGGCGTAGTCGGTGGCGACGGTGTTCAGGCCGTCCTGGGTCGAGGTGCCCTGGACGATCTTGCCGAGGTTGGTGCCCAGCGAGGCGAACAGCGAGCTGTACTCGGGCAGTTCGGGACGCGGCTTGGCGCTGGAGAGGACCGCCTGGAAGCCGGCGATGCCGGGGTCGGCCTTGACCTCGGGGGTGAAGGCGTCGGTGCGGGTCGGCAGGGTGGAGTTCTTCTGCGCGACGAACGCCTGGCTCTCGGCCGAGGTCATGAAGGCCGCGAACTTCTCGGCGGCGTCCTTGTGGGCCTTGTCGGCGCCGGCGTAGACGGAGATGTTGTGGCCGCCGGTGGGGGCGCCGGCCGTGCCCGCGGAGCCGCCGGGGACGGGGGCGATGCCGAGGTTGGTCCTGTCGGCGAAGGCGGTGCCCTTGTAGATGTTGGTGATCTCCCAGGGGCCCTGGATGATCGCCGCGACCTTGCCGCTGTTGAAGGCGTCCATCATGTGCGCGTAGGCGTCGGTGGTGACGTCGGCCTTGGCGGTGCCGGGCGAGGTGAACAGCGTCTTGTAGGTCTCGATGCCCTTGGCCGCCTCGGGCGAGGTGACGGTGATCTTCTTGCCCTTGGCGTCGACGGTGTCGGTGCCCTCGCCGAACAGGAACGGCATCGCGTAGTAGCCGTCGGCGGCCTTCAGCCAGAAGCCGTCGACGCCGGCCTTCTCCTTGACCGCGGCGGCGGCGGTCTTCAGCTCGTCCCAGGTGGCGGGGGCGGCGGTGATGCCGGCCTTGGCGAAGAGCTCCTTGTTGTACAGCAGGCCGAGGGTGTCGGTGACCAGCGGGACACCGTAGAGCTTGCCCTCGTACTTGGCCTGCTGGATCAGGCTGGGCTGGAAGCCGGCGACGTCCGCGGCGGCCGGGGTGCCGTCCAGCGGCTCCAGGAAGCCGGCCTTGGCGAAGGCGGCGGTCCAGCCGACCTCGGAGCGGAAGACGTCCGGAGCGCCCTTGGCCCCCATCGCGGTCTGGAGCTTGTTCTGCGCCTGGTCGAAGGGCACGTTGACGAAGTCGACCTTGACGCCCGGGTTGGCGGCCTCGAACTTCTTGACGAGCGCCTGGTAGTTCGGCGCCTCGTTGGTGGCGTTCGACGTGTCCCAGTAGGTGAGGGTGACCGGCCCGTCGGCCTTGCCGTCCGAGCTGGAGCCGCTGCTGCCACAGGCAGCCATCGAGACCGCGAGGGCCACAACGAGGGCAGAGGCCGCGATGCCACGCCGCATGAGAACTCCTTGGAGGGTGGGGGTGCCCGAGATGTAGGGAGGCAGGCGCATAATGGCTGCCTCGCGCCGACCGCACCGTTGCTGCCGTCGGGCTCGGAAGGAAGTTAACAGCGGGGCAATCACCGCGGAAAGCCCTTGCAGCAAGTTTCTGCAAGAAACGGCGATCGTTACGCCCACGTGTCCTTCACGTTGCCGCACGGTAGTTGACAGGTGTGGAAGTTATGGCGCTATGTCCGGTTCGCCCCGGCCGACCGAAGCCGCCGGGGCCACCCTCCGTACTGAAAACCGGTGAAATCCGCTTGCAGCGGCAGGGTCAGGAGACGCCCAGTCGCAGCACCGTGACCGAGCGGAACTCCTCCCCCGGGCGGAGCACGGTGCTCGGGAACTCCGGGTGGTGCGGGGAGTCCGGGAAGTGCTGGGTCTCCAGCGCGACCCCGGCGAACGGCCCGTACGGCACCCCGCTCGCGCCGGTCACCGCCCCCTGGAACGTGTTGGCCGTGTAGACCTGGAGACCCGGCTCGGTGGTCAGCACCTCCAGGGTGCGGCCGCTGACCGGGTCCTCCAGCAGGGCGGCCCGGACCGGGTCGCCGTCGGCCGGACGCGGGCGGAGCACCCAGTTGTGGTCGTACCCGCCGGGACCGGTCAGCTGCGGGTGCTCGTCGTGCACGGACTTGCCGATCGGCCGGGCGGTGGTGAAGTCGAACGGCGTACCGGCCACCGGCTCGACCCTGCCGTACGGGATCTGCCGCTCGTCGGCGGGCGTGTAGCCGTCCGCGTCCAGGGTGAGCAGATGGCCGAGGACATCCCCGGTGCCCTCCCCCGCCAGGTTGAAGTAGGCGTGGTTGGTGAGGTTGAGCACGGTCGGCGCGGTCGTGACGGCGCGGTACGCGACGGTCAGCTCCCCGGACGGGGCGAGCGTGTAGTCGACGCTGACGTCGAGCGCGCCCGGGAAGCCCTGGTCGCCGTCCGGGCTGTGCAGCCGCAGCCGCACGCCGGCGGGCAGCTCCTCGGCCGCCCACATCCGGTGCGCGAACCCGTCCGGGCCGCCGTGCAGGGTCACTCCGTTGCCGGTCGGGGCCAGCGGGAACTCCTCGCCCCCGACGGTGACCGCGCTGCGGTCGATCCGGTTGGCGTACCGGCCGACCACGGTGCCGTAGTGCCGCGCCGGGCCGAGGATCTCGGTGAGCCGGTCCGTGGAGAGCAGCAGCTGCGCCGGACGGCCCTGCCGGTCGGGCGCGACCAGGGTGTGCAGGGTGGCACCGAGGGAGAGCACGCTCGCCTCGTACGGGCCGGCCTGCAGGGTCCAGCGCTCGATGGCGGCGCCCGCACCCGCGGGCTCGAAAGGCTCGTGCCGCACGGTGGTCGCCTGCGGCCCGTTCGCCGGGGGCGTCGCCATGGCCTGCTCCTCACTTGCGGGGGCGGTGCACCGCCCCCGCGCTGGTTCCGGGTCCCGTCCGGGGGACTGCGCCTCGGCGGGCCCCCGTGGGCGGAAGCCTAACGAGGAGCACCGTGGCGGGGGCGCTCATGAAGCCTCCGCGCGCCGCCCGACACCTCACCCGCCGACGGACGCGCCGACGCCGCGCGCCCGCCGTCCGCTACGCGCTCTCCCCGCCGACCGCCGCACCGCCGCACCGCCGATGCCCGTGCCGGCGATGCCCGCACCGCCGATGCCCGTGCCACCGGTGCCCGGTCCGGTCACGTCCCGCCGGAGAGGTCTCCGTCGAGCCCGAGACCGTCCGCCCCGGCGGCGTCCCGCTGGCCGGGCGGCAGGCCGAGCGCGGCGGCCAGGCCGTCCGGGCCGCTGCCGGCCTTCCGGTAGACCGCGGCCAGCCGGCGGTTGACCAGGCTGAGCGGGAGGTCCAGCGTCTCCGCGATCCGCTGCGGCGGCACGCCGCGGACGGCCTGCCGGGCGACGTCCCACTCGGGCTGGCTGAGCATCTCCCGGACGTCGCCCAGGCGGTTGGGCCGCAGCCCGTAGTTGGCCAGCTCGCGCCGGGCCCGGTCGACCAGCCCGTCGGCCGCACAGTGCTGTGCCAGCTCGATCCCCTGGTACAGGTACTCCTGGGCGTCCTCCAGCCGTCCGACCCGGCGCAGCGCGGCCCCGAGGTCGACCAGCGCCACCGCGTGCTCGTAGCCGGCCGGCGACTGCCCGAGGTGCGCCACGGCCCGTTCCAGCAGCTCGACCGCCTGCTGGCCGTCCTCGATCTGGGCGTACAGCCGCAGCGCTGTGCCGATCGCCGAGGCGGTGCCGAACCGCTCGGCGTCCGCGACGGACCTCCGGGCGTACGCCCGGGCGCGCTCCGGCTCGTCCCCGGCCAGGGCGATCGCCAGGTGCCCGGCCCACGGCGCCCAGACCGTGTTGTGCCAGCCCCGCAGGTCCAGCTGGGCACCGGCCTCGGTGAGCGCGGCGGCCGCACCGGCGGGCCGGTCCACGGCGAGCAGCAGCTTGCCGTACAGCGAGGCCGCGTCCGGCAGCACCATCGCGGTGGCGTGGTACGGCGGGTGGAAACCGAAGCCGATGGCGAGGTCCCAGGCCTCCCGGGACCGGCCGCGGGCGATCAGGGTGTCGACCAGTACACCCACCGCGTCCCAGGCCAGCGGCAGCTTGGGGCCGATCCGCTCGGAGAGCCGCAGCGCCCGGCGCAGGAAGTCCTCGGCCTCGGCGAGCAGGCCGCGCCGGAACCGGGCCAGGCCCATCAGGAAGTAGGCGAAACCCCGGTGGGCACCGCTCCAGCCGGCCACCTCGAACTGGATGATGGCGTCCGAGAAGAGCCGCTCGGCCTGCGCGATCCGGTCGTTGTAGGTGTAGGAGAGGCCGAGGGTGGCGGGCAGCTCGAAGCCCCAGGTGTTGTCGGTCCAGCCCAGGCCCTTGGGCAGCCGGCCGTTGTCGAGGACGTCGTCGGCGTACCGCAGCGCCTCGGCGGACGGCTCGCCGCGCAGGGTGAGGTCCCAGGCGCGCATCGCGAGGACGGCCCGGTCGGCCGCGTCCCGCCCGGAGAGGCTGTCGCAGAGCGCACCCAGCCGGGCGGAGCGGGCCGGGCCGTCCTCCTCGGACTTGCGGTAGGCGTGCCACATGAACGAGGCGGCCTCCAGCCTGAGCCGTCCCGCCGGATCGGAGACGGTGCGCTCGGCCTCCTCCTGGCAGACCACGGCGGCCTGGCGCAGTTCGCCGCTGTGGGCGAGCACCTCCGAGAGCCGGAAGGTGGCGTCCACCCGCAGCGAGGCGCGCAGCGGACCCTCCTCCGGGTCGAGGGCGAGCTTCAGCTGGTTGACGGTGGCGATCGGGTCGGTGAGCAGCGCGGAGCAGCCGAGCTCGTACAGCACCTCGGCGCGGTCCAGGTCGTCCGGCGGCTCGGCCAGTGCGCGGTGGAGGCAGCGCTGGGCGGCCTCGGGTGCGCCGATCAGCAGGTGTTCGGCGGCGGCCCTGCGGAGCTTGCGGACGGTGCGGTCGTCGCCCTCGCCCGCGAAGGTCTCCACCAGGTGGCGGGAGGCGGCGAGCAGACCGAGCCCGGCGTTCTCGATCTCGGCGGCGGCCACGCCGTGCATGCCGGTCCGGGTGGCCTCCGGCATGGTGTTGTAGATCGAGCTGGCGATCAGCGGGTGGACGAACTCGAGGTTGCCGTTCGGGGTCTGGGTGAGCACCCGTTGCTTGCGCAGCGCCTTGATGGACTCGCGGGCGCCCTCACCGCTCTGGGTGGAGATCCGGGCGGCGAGGTCCTGCCGGATGTCGGTGCCGAGCATGGCGGCGGCCCAGGCGAACCGCAGGGTGGTGGCGCCGAGCCGGTCCAGCCAGCTCTTGAGGGTCATCCCGGTGGCGTCGACGGCGAGTTCGCGCAGCTGGTGGGAGTTCTCCTCGACCGGATCCAGCTCCTGGTCGCGGACCTGGTCGAGCAGGGCGACGACCTCGAACGGGTTGCCGTTGACGACGTTCCAGAACTCGTAGCAGAAGGCGTCCTCGGCCCGGTCGCCGAGTTCGGCACGGATCATGTCGGTCACGGCGACGAGCGAGAGACGGCTCAACTCGTGCTTGCGGGTCGCGAGTCCGGTGACGGCGCTGTGGTGGTCCTGGGACTCCGCCGGCCAGTCGGCGATGTCGTCCCGGTAGGCGAAGACGAGCAGGACCGGGAGCTCGCGGGCCCGGACGGCGAACTGGGAGAGCCAGGCGAGCGATTCGAGGTCGGCCCAGTGCAGGTCGTCGACGATCATCACGAGCGGGGCGCGGCGCGGGGCGAGCTGGGTGAGGACGTAGTCGAGGCCGTCACGGACGCCCTGCGGGTCGAGGCGGCGGGCGCCCTGCTTGGGCTGCTTGAGGCCCATCGCCGGGCCGACGACCTCCTCCCAGGTGCCCATCACCTGGCGGAACTCTCCGGGTTTCAGACTGCCGAGCACGGGCTGGAGCAGCTGCCGCAGGACGTGGTAGGGCTCGTTGAACTGGCGCTCGCCGCCGCGTGCGAAGAGCACGGTGGCGCCCGGGCGCAGCTTGGCGAGGCGTCGGACCTCGTGCAGCAGGGTGGTCTTGCCGATGCCGGGCCGGCCGGAGAAGGTGAGCAGTTCGCCGATCTCGGTGCCGCCGGCGGCGAACTCGCGGCAGAGCTTGTCCACGGCGGCCTCGGCCGAGCGGAGTTCGGCGTCGCGGTCACGCAACCTGACCCGGTTCGGGGCAGCCGTCGCCTCCGGTCCGCCGGGCACCGCCTCCGCCCGGAATTCGTTGTCCCGCTCGGTCACCGTCGCGCCCTCCGCCTCGCCGATCCCTGCCCGTGGAGCCGAGGTTAGCGCCGCCGGAGGCGGGGTGGAATCCATTCACGCAGGCCGGGGCCGAGATCGAGGGTTCGAAGGCCTTGCCAAGGGCAATTGCCCTATATCCCTAACGTCCGATCATTGCATCAGATACTCTACGCCCCGCGTAGTGGGTTGATCATGGCACAGCCGCATTTCCCGCACAGCCGAAATTCCCCAACTCCCCCACCGTCACGCCCAGTACCGCCAGCACCCCCACCCCTCGCCGCCCCGGGAGTCCGATGTCTGACGACACCTCACTTCAGATTCCGTTCCCGCACCGTCGCAGCCCCCACGGGCCGTACGCCACCGAACTGCACCGCGCCTGGCTGACCCGTCACCCGCTGCTGCCGGACCCGACCCACCCGTCGTACGCGCACTGGGAGGTGGTCGACCTCGCCGCCCTCGGCTACCCCGACGCCGGTCCCGACGAACTCGCCCTGGCCGCAGACCTGATGGGCTTCTACTTCCTGTTCGACGATCAGTTCGACGGACCGCTCGGCCGCCGCCCCACCGAGGTCGCGCCGATCTGTGACCGGCTGATCTCCGTCCTGCACGGCGCCCGCCCCCACCCGGACTCCGCCGTCGAGACCGCCTTCGCCGACCTCTGGGAGCGCAGCGCCCAGGGCATGCCCGCGCGCTGGCAGGCGCGCGCCGCGTACAACTGGGAGTGGTACCTCGCCAGTCACCCCGCCGAGGCGGCCGGCCGGATCTCCCCGCGGCCACCGGACCGCGACGGGTACCTGGTCCTGCGGCGCGGGACCGCCGCCATGGAGACCATCTTCGACATGGTCGAACGGCTCGGCCACTTCGAGGTCCCCCCGGCCGTCCTGCACCACCCGGTGCTGCGCCAGCTCCGCCAGCTCGCCGCCGACATCCCGTCGCTCACCAACGACGTGCGGTCGTACCCGCTGGAGGCCCCGCGCGGCGACGTCAACAACCTGGTGATGATCGTGCAGCGGGAACGGAACTGCTCGGCCGAGGAGGCCTGCTCCGTGGTGATGGGGGAGGCACAGCTGATGGTGGAACGCTGCCGGGGACTCCACGACCGGCTGCCCGACGTCCACCGGGAACTCGGCCTCGCCCGGGTCGAACGGAGCCTCGCCCAGCGGTACGCCGACGGCCTCCTCACCTGGCTGGCCGGATACCTGAGCTGGGAGCGCCGCACGGGGCGCTACCAGGCCGCCTAGCCGCCCCTCGCCGCCCGCCACCGGGCCGTCCCGATCCGGTGTCGACGGTCGGCGCACCCACGGTGCGCGCCCCCGGCGCCCGACGGCGCCCGCTCTCCGCAGCCCCTCGCTCCCCCACCTCTCGCTACCGGCGCAGTCCTCGCGCCCGGCGCGCGGGGGCTGCGCCGGGCGCGAGGCGGGCTCCGGGGGCGCGTGCCGTTCGACCGGACGCGGGCGTACGGGGGCCTCAGGGGGCGGGGCACGCCCCGGCACCCGTCAGCCCGGCGCGCGGGCACCCGGCTCCGGGGGCGACCGGAAACCGCCACCCTCCGTCGACCCCGGCCGTACGGACCGTAGCCGAACCGGCCGTCCCCGGCTAGGGTGCTGCCCGGCGGGTGTCCCGGTGAGGGGCGCCCGACCCGCGTGTGTGTCCGTACCCTCCGCCGGGCCGCCCCCTGCCGCAGCCCGGCGCGCCGCCCGGCCCGCGTGCCGTGACGGCGCCTGACAGCGCGAGGAGGCACCCAGAACATGCCGGTCTACCTGCCCCCGGGCCAGCCCGGATCCGTCGTCGGCTACCGCCCCCGCTACGAGCACTGGATCGGCGGCCGGTGGGCACCGCCCGTCCTGGGCCAGTACTTCGAGAACCCGAGTCCGGTCACCGGCGAGGTCTTCACCGAAGTGGCCCGCGGCACCGCCGAGGACATCGAGGCCGCGCTCGACGCGGCCCACGCCGCCGCCCCGGCCTGGGGCCGCACCCCGCCCGCCGAACGGGCCCAGGTCCTGCTGCGGGTCGCCGACCGCATCGAGCAGAACCTGGAGCGGCTCGCCGTCGCGGAGAGCTGGGAGAACGGCAAACCGGTCCGCGAGACCCTGGCCGCCGACCTGCCGCTCGCCGTCGACCACCTGCGCTACTTCGCCGGCGCACTGCGCGCCCAGGAGGGCGGCCTCTCCCAGCTGGACGAGGACACCGTGGCGTACCACTTCCACGAACCGCTGGGCGTGGTGGGCCAGATCATCCCGTGGAACTTCCCGATCCTGATGGCGGTGTGGAAGCTCGCCCCGGCCCTGGCCGCGGGCAACGCGGTGGTGCTCAAGCCCGCCGAGCAGACCCCCGCGTCCGTCCTGCTGCTGGCCGAGCTGACCGCCGACCTGCTGCCGCCCGGCGTACTCAACGTGGTCAACGGCTACGGCCTGGAGGCCGGCCGGCCCCTGGCCTCCAGCGACCGGATCCGCAAGATCGCCTTCACCGGCGAGACCACGACCGGCCGGCTGATCTCCCAGTACGCCAGCGGCAACCTGATCCCGGTGTCGCTGGAACTCGGCGGCAAGAGCCCGAACCTGTTCTTCGCCGACGTCGCCGCCGAGCGGGACGCCTTCTACGACAAGACCGTCGAGGGCTTCGCGATGTTCGCCCTCAACCAGGGCGAGGTCTGCACCTGCCCGAGCCGGGCGCTGATCGAGTCCGCGGTGTACGACCGGCTGCTCGCCGACGGCCTGGAGCGGGTGCGCGCGCTGCGTCAGGGCAACCCGCTGGACACGGAGACGCAGGTCGGCGCCCAGGCGAGCGACGAGCAGCTCCGCAAGATCCTCTCCTACATCGAGATCGGCCAGGCCGAGGGGGCCAAGGTGCTGGCGGGCGGGGAGCCGGCCGACCTCGGCGGCCCCCTCGCCGGCGGCTACTACGTGACGCCCACGGTCTTCGAGGGCGTCAACGGGATGCGGATCTTCCAGGAGGAGATCTTCGGACCGGTGCTCGCCGTCACCCGGTTCGAGGACTTCGACGACGCGATCTCGCTCGCCAACGACACGCCGTACGGGCTCGGCGCCGGAGTCTGGACCCGCGACGGCGCGACCGCCTACCGGGCCGGACGCGCCATCCAGGCCGGCCGGGTGTGGACGAACTGCTACCACGCGTACCCCGCGCACGCGGCTTTCGGCGGGTACAAGAACTCGGGCATCGGCCGGGAGAACCACAAGGCCGTCCTGGAGCACTACCAGCAGACCAAGAACCTGCTGGTCAGCTACGCACCGGACGCCCAGGGCCTCTTCTAGGGCGCCGGGCCCGGCAGATACGCGGAGTGGGAAGTCGGGCCGGCCGACTTCCCACTCCGTACGCCACTCCCCGTGGCTCAGCCGGGGACCCGAGGGCAAATCACCCGTATCGGGATCTAAGCACATGAATCCCTCCACATCCTCGACGCGCCGCCGACATGCCCGGCGAGTCCCGGCCGACGCCCTAAACAGGAGGTACCCGACCCTTCACCCCTGGGAGACCGGATGACCATCGCCACCGCCAAACTGTCCGACCCGACCGTGCGCGCCGCCGTCACGGCGATCAACGCCGGCGACCGCGCGGCCTTCGTCGCGCTGCTCGCCCCCGACGCGACCATGGCCGACGACGGCTCCGACCGCGACCTGCAGGACTGGATCGACCGCGAGATCTTCACCAGCCGCGGCCACATCGACGTCCAGTCCGAGTCCGACGGCGGCCGCGCGCTGGTCGCCAACTACAGCAACGAGACCTGGGGCGAGATGCGCACCGCCTGGCGGTTCACCGTCGACGGCGGCCGGATCAGCCGCTTCGAGACCGGTCAGGCCTGATGCCCGCTCAGGACAGGCCGAGACAGCCCCGCACCGCCCGGATCAGCGTGCGGGAGCGGATGTCCCCCGTGACGCCGGGCTGCATCCCGTTGGTCACGTAGCCGAACCCGATCCCGAGGTCCGGGTCGGCGAAGCCCAGCGAGCCGCCCCGGCCCGGGTGGCCGAACGCCGCCGGCGAGGACATCAGCGCGGTCGGGCCGTGGCGGAAGAAGCCGAGCCCGAAGGTGGAGTTGACGATCAGCACCCGGTCCGGTCCGCTGACCACCGGCCCGACCGCGCGGGCCAGCACCTCCGGGCCGAGCAGCGGCGGCAGCGTCCCGCCGCTGCCGCCGTGCCGGTCGGCCACGCCGGCCAGCGCCGCGTAGAACCGGGCCAGCGAACGGGCCGTGCCGATCCCGCCCGCGCCGGGGATCTCGGCGGCCTGCACCGCCGGATCGTTGAGGTCCACCCCGGGCCGGACCGAGGCGAACGCGCGGGCGGTCAGCGACGTCGGGTCCTGGTACGCGTCGCGGACCGCCTGCTTGGGGCGCAGCCGCAGCCCGCTCGGCCCCGTCCGGGCGGCCGCCGGCGCCGGCAGGTCGACCAGCCGGCCGACCCGCGGCGCGGCGCCGGACGGCAGCCCGATCCACAGGTCGAGGCCGAGCGGCCGGGCGATCTCCTCGGCGAAGTACTGGCCGACCGTCCGCCCGCTCACCCGCCGCACCACCTCGCCGACCAGCCAGCCGAAGGTGTACGGGTGGTAGCCGTGCGCGGTGCCGGGTTCCCAGGCGGGGGCCTGGGCGGCCACCGCGGCCACCGCCCGCTCCCAGGTGAGCACGTCCTCCAGGCGCAGCGGCACGTCCAGCGCCGGCACGCCCGCCTGGTGCGAGAGCAGCCAGCGCACCGGCACCCGCTCCTTGCCGGCCGCCGCGAACTCCGGCCAGTACGCGGCCACCGGCGCGTCCAGGTCGAGCTGCCCGCGCTCGGCCAGCAGCAGCGCGGTGGTGGCGGTGAGGCCCTTGGTCACCGAGCGCAGCACCTGCGCGGTGTCGGCGGTCCACGGCACGGCCGGCGCGGGGCGCCCGCCGACCTCGGGCCGGGCGTCGCCGCCCCACAGGTCGACCACCTTGCGACCGCGCACGTAGAGCGCGAAGGCCGCGCCGAGTTCGCCGTACTCGCGGAAGTTGCGCGCGAAGGCCTCCCGTACGGGCTCGAAGCCCTCGGCCGTCTCGCCCCAGATCTCCACCACCGCGTGTCGCCCTCTTCCGCACATGTGTCCGTCGATCGCCCGGAAACCCTAACCTGTCGGTCATGACCAACCCTGCCGAAGAGCTGCTGGACGTCGTCGACGAGCACGACCGGGTGATCGGGATCGCCCCGCGCGGGGAGGTGTACCGGCGGGGACTGCTCCACCGGTGCGTCTTCGTCCTGGTCCGGGACCCCGCCGGGCGGATCTTCGTCCACCGGCGCACGGCCACCAAGCTGTTCGCCCCCGGCGCGCACGACATGTTCGTCGGCGGGGTGGTGGGCTCCGGCGAGACGTACGAGGACGCAGCCGTCCGGGAGGCCGAGGAGGAACTGGGCGTCGAGGGGATCGTCCCGCGCCCGCTGTTCCGGTTCCTGTTCCGGGGTGACGGGCTGGGCTGGTGGTCCGACGTGTACGAGGCCGAGTGGGACGGCCCGGTGGCGCCGCAGGAGTCGGAGGTCGCCTGGCACACGTGGCTGACCCCCGCCGAGCTGACGGAGCGGCTGGCCCGGGACGAGTTCGTGCCGGACGGCCGGGAGGCGTACCGGCGCTACCTGGAGCGGTACGCGGGGTAGCGCCGGATAAGGTGGCGCGCATGGCATCCCGCACGCCGTCGGCCCCCTCCCCCGCGCCCGCGCGCTCGGAACGACCGGACGGCCCGGCCCGGCCCGAGGGCCCGGCAGTGCCGGAAGGAACGGCCCGGCCCGAGGGCGGCCCGCTCCCGGAACCCGCAGCGCACCCGTCGCCCGCCGAGCGCCCCGGGAGCGGCGAGCGCCCTGAGCGCCCCGGGCGCGGGAGCGGCGAGCGCACGCGCCGGCGCCTCAGCGTGGACGAGCGGCGCGAGCAGCTGATCTCCGTCGCTCTGGAGCTGTTCAGCCTCCGCCCGCCGGAGGAGGTGTCGATCGACGACATCGCGGCCGCCGCCGGCGCCTCCCGGCCGCTGGTCTACCACTACTTCCCGGGCAAGCAGGCCCTGTACGAGGAGTCGCTGCGGCGGGCGGGCCGCGAGCTGGCGGCCCGGTTCGAGGAACCCGCCGAGGGCCCGCTCTCGGAGCGCCTCCACCGCGTCATGGGCCGCTACCTGGACTTCGTGCAGAGCCACGGCCCCGGCTTCGCGGCGCTGCTGCGCGGCGGCTCGGTGGCGGCCAGCACCAACACCTCGGCGGTGATCGACGAGGTCCGACGGGCCGCGCACGACCAGATCCTGGGCCACCTGGCACTGCCCGAGCCCGGTCCGGGCCTGCGGCTCACCGTCCGCGCGTGGATCGCCAACGCGGAGATCACCTCGCTGGAGTGGCTGGCCGACCGCTCGGTGCCGCTGGAGGAGCTGCAGCTGCACCTGGTGCAGGAGTTCGTCGCGGCGCTCACGCTGACCGCCGCCCGGGAGCCCGCGCTCGCCGCCGAGCTGACCGGCTTCTTCGCCGACGAGCGGCCGGACGGCCCGACCGGGCGGCTGGTCCGCGACCTGGCAGGGCTGTTCGCCGTCCCGGGCCTCGCCGAGGCGGTCACCGCCCTGGCCGTCGAGCCGCCCCCCGGACCGGCCGAGCCGGCCGCCGGGCCGGCCCCCGGGCAGGCCGCCGCACCGGCACCACCCGCACGCCCCGCGCCCGCCGACGCCTGACGGGCCGGGCCGGGCCGCCGACGGCAGGTTCTGCCACGTCGGCGGCCTCTGATAGGAATGGGCACGGATCTGACGGCCCGCCGGTCACCCCGGGCCCGGGTCCCCGGACCACCGAACGCACACCGAGCAGAGCGGGGGGCTCAACAGTTGACCCAGGACGGCCAGTTCAGCGCGGAGGCCAACCCCTTCGCGGCGGCGGAGCGGATCTCCGCGACGCTCGGAACGCTCACCGACGCCCTCTTCGACGCCCGGACCTCACGCCACCCGGCGTCCTCGTTGACCGCCCTACGGGTGAGCGGCCCGGCGGCCGAGGCCCTGTTCGACCTGCCCCTCGCGCCCAACGGACCGGTGCACACCGCCGTCGACCGGCTCGGCACCGTGATCACCGCCGGAACGGCCCGCCCGGGCACCGGAGCCGAGGTCTCCGCGCTGGCGACCGGCGCGCTGCTGAGCCGGTACGGCACCGCCGGCCCGGTCCGCGGCGCCTCGCCCGACGCTCCTGGTGTCCTGACCGCCGCCCGGTTCGAGCTCCCCGTGACCGGCGAGCCGGCCGACCCGAAGCTCCGCCCGCCGTTCACCGCCCCCCTGGCGGCACTCGCTGCCGGGCAGCAGACCCGGCAGCCGGTCGAACTCGCCACCGGCGCCGGCTCGGAGGTCCGCCTGGTCGTCCCGCCGGGCTTCCACGCGCTGACCTCCCCGGGCGGACCTCCCGGGGTCTCCGCCCGTACGGTGCCCCTCGGCCCGGCCGGCGGCTCCCCGTCCGTCCGGGGCGTCGACCCTGCCGCCGGCGCCGCCGCCGCCGAGTTGGCCACGCACCTGGCGGAGACCGCCGAGGAGCTGTTCAGCGGCGCCGAGCCGGCCGGCCGCCGCGACTTCGCGGTGATCGCCGCCACGCTGGCCGACGCGGTCTGCGCCTCGGGCGCCGTCTACGCGGGCGTCGCCGCGCTCCGGGCGGACGGCCGGCCCGCCGACGCCACCCTGGTGGTCTCGCTCGCCCGGCACCCGCTGCCGATCACCGGGCTGGCCACCGAGCTGGCCACCGTCCGCCGGCACGCCGAGGTGTGGACGGTGCTGCTGCCGGCCGGACCGGCCGCCGTGCTGGTGGAGGGCCGCAGCGTCCCGGTGCCGGGCCCGCTGGCCGCGGACGGCGTGCGCCGCTGGGCGGTCACGTCGGTGGTGGAGGCGTTCGTCCCGCTGCCGGACGGCGTCTCGGTGCTCTGCGTCCAGCTCAGCACCGCCCAGCCGCAGGACTGGGAGCTGTACACGGACGTGTTCGCGGAGCTGCTGAAGAGCGTGCAGTTCGGCTGGGACGGCGTGCCCGGCGCGCCGGCCGCGCCCGCCCCGGCGCAGGCCGTCCCGGTTCCCGTCCCCTCGCCGCCGGCCGACCCCGCGCCCGCGCTGCACGCGGCGGCCCCGGCGGACGCGGCACCTGCCGACGCGGTTCCGGCCGACGCCGCCCCGCTCCCGGTCGACCTGCGGGGCACGCCCGTCCGCGTCCCGCCCGCCGATTTCAACCCCTTCGCGCAGGTCGCCGACCCGACCCCGGCCCGGCCGATCCTCGTCCCCGACGGCACCACCGGCGCCGGTGACGCCGGTGACGCCGATCTGCCGCCCCGGCCCAAGGGCACCCCCGTGATGGTGCCGCCCCCGGACTTCGACCCCTTCGCCCCGCAGCCGGACGCGCAGCCCGCCCCGCCCGCCCCGGCCGGGCCGCCCCCGGCCGTCCCGGTCGACCCGTTCGGCACGGTGACGGCGGCCGACCGTCCGCAGGACCCGTTCGGCACCACCGTCCTGCTGCGGTCCGCCCCGGTCCCGCCGCCGCCCGCCGCCCCTCCCGCACCCGGGGGCGCCGCCGGGAACGCCGACGAGCCCGGGCCCCGGCCCAAGGGCACCCCGGTCATGGTCCCGCCCCCGGACTTCAACCCGTTCGCCCCGCAGCCGGAGGACCGCCCGGCCCCGCCGCCGGCCGCCGCTCCGGAGCCCGGCCCGTTCGGCTGAGCCCCGCACCCGACCGCCGGACGGCCCACCGCCCCCTCCGACCGCCCGACCGCTCCGACCGCACGGAGGCCCGACCGCCCGGCCGTCGCTCCCGCCGGCCCGGGGCGCCGGCCGCCCCCGAGCCCCTGCCGGGAGCCGCACCCGCGCCGCTTTCGCCGCACTGCATTCGGCCACAACATCACTCCGACGAGGCCCAGTTGACGAAAGCCCAGGTCAACTGAGGCCGTCCGGGCGGCCCGTCATGCCCACGACCGGCAACTGGTACAGACCTATTGCCAGTTGCCGATCTGCTCCCTACTCTCGGCACAGGATCCTCCGTGGCACCCCGACGGCCCGAGGTCTCCGGTTCCGCGCCGCCCCCATGGCCGGAGCTCGCTGCTCCACGCACCTGACACCTCCCCACGGGTTACGGGGCGTCCGGGCCTGCCCCGGGACCCCAGGACAGGAGCCATATCCATGCGCAGACGTCGGATCAGCCTGCCGCTGCTGGCAGCCGGGACGCTACTCGTCCCGCTGCTCGCCGCCGCTCTCCCCGCCGCCATCGCCAACGCCGACTCCGCCGTTGTCGGGTCGGCCACCGCGACCTTCACCAAGGGCAGCGACTGGGGAAGCGGCTACGACGCCAGTTACACCATCACCAACGGCTCCAGCGCCCCGATCAACGGCTGGACGCTGGAGTTCGACCTGCCCACCGGCAACACCGTGGCCGGCCTCTGGAACGCGACGTACACCACCTCGGCCTCCCACGTCACGGTGAAGAACCCCGGCTGGGCCTCGACCCTGCCGGTCGGCGGCACGTACAACGTCGGCTTCAACATCGCCTACTCCGGCGCTTACAAGGCCCTGCTGAACTGCAAGTTGAACGGGCAGCCGTGTGACGGCGCCGGCGGGGACCAGACCGCGCCGACCGTCCCGGGCAACCTCCGGACGGGCACCGTCACCCAGACCACGGTCGACCTGTCCTGGGCCGCGAGCACCGACAACCTCGCCGTCACCGGCTACGACGTCTACCGCGACGGCACCAAGGTGGCCACCACCGACGGCGCCACCACGTCCGTCACCGTGCAGGGCCTGACCGCGGGCACCGCCTACCAGTTCACCGTCCAGGCCTTCGACGCGGCGGGCAACCGCTCGGCGGCGGCCGGACCGGTCAGCGCCACCACCCAGCCGCCGGTCGAGGACAGGCAGGCTCCGACCACCCCGGGCACCCCCACGGTGACCGGCTCGGACGCCAACTCGGTCTCGCTGACCTGGACCGCCAGCACCGACAACGTCGGCGTCACCGCCTACGACGTCTACACCGGCACCACCCTGGCCGCGACCGTCCCCTCGGCGTCCGCCACCGTCGGCAACCTGGCGCCGGACACCGAGTACACCTTCACGGTCAAGGCCCGCGACGCGGCCGGCAACGTCTCGCCCGCCTCCGGCCCGGTGACCGGCAAGACCAAGCCCGGGGGCAGCAACCCCGGCAACCTGAAGATCGGCTACTTCACCCAGTGGAGCATCTACGCCCGCGGGTACAGCGTGAAGAAGCTCGACACCTCCGGCTCGGCGGGCCGGCTCACCACGCTCAACTACGCCTTCGCCAACATCCACCCGACCACCAAGCAGTGCTTCATCACCAACAAGGCGGCCGGGCCGGACAACGACCCGAACGCGGGCGACGGTGCCGGTGACGCCTGGGCCGACTACGGCAAGGGCTGGGACGCGGGCAGCTCGGTGGCCGGGACCACCGACACCTGGGACCAGAAGCTGGCCGGCAACTTCAACCAGCTGAAGCAGCTCAAGGCCAAGTACCCCAACCTCAAGATCCAGATCTCGCTGGGTGGTTGGTCCTACAGCAAGTGGTTCTCCGACGCGGCCGCCACCGACGCCTCCCGCAAGGCGCTGGTCAGCTCCTGCATCGACATGTACATCAAGGGCAACCTGCCGGTGATCGACGGCCGCGGCGGCGCGGGCAGTGCGGCCGGCATCTTCGACGGCATCGACCTCGACTGGGAGTGGCCGAACTCCGACGGGCACACCGGGAACATCTTCCGGCCCGCCGACAAGGCCAACTACACCCTGGTGGCCCAGGAGTTCCGTCGCCAGCTGGACGCGCTCGGCGCCACCACCAACAAGCACTACACGCTGAGCGCCTTCCTCCCGGCCGACCCGGCGAAGATCACGGCCGGCATCGACATCCCCGGCCTGTTCGGTGCCTTCGACTTCGCCACCATCCAGGGCTACGACTACCACGGCGGCTGGGAGATGGTCACCAACCAGCAGTCCGGCATCAAGGTCGCGGCCGGCGACCCGAACCCGCCGGCCCGCCAGTTCAGCTCCGAGGTCGCGATCGGCGCGTACGTCAACGGCGGCGCCCCGAAGAGCAAGCTCACGCTGGGCATCCCGTTCTACGGTCGAGGCTGGACGGGCGTGCCGCGCGGCACCACCAACGGTCTCTTCCAGACCGCGACGGGCCCCGGCCCGGGTACCTACGAGGCCGGGTTCGAGGACTACCGGAAGCTCAAGGAGATGGCCACCAGCGGTGGTTACACCATCTACCGGGACCCGGTGGCCGGCCACTCGTACATCTACAACGGCTCGGTCTTCTACACCTACGACGACCCGACCGAGATCGCCCGGAAGACCGCCTGGATCAAGTCCCA
Organism: Kitasatospora sp. NPDC002965; assembly: GCF_040611255.1. Lineage (NCBI taxonomy): Bacteria > Bacillati > Actinomycetota > Actinomycetes > Kitasatosporales > Streptomycetaceae > Kitasatospora > Kitasatospora sp. NPDC002965. Next base: position 42,071 of record NZ_JBEXNT010000014.1, read on the forward strand.
GGGGTTGGCCGGAGCGATGATCTGGGCCTTCGACGGTGACACCGCGAGCGGCGAGCTGATGGCCGCGGTGGACAACGGTCTGAAGTAGCCGGACGACGGCCCGGGTCGACCGGGCCGATCGAGACCCGCCTGGCCCGTCGTGCGCTCACCGCGCGCGGCGGGCCAGGTGCACGACGTCCGGCACGCCCCGGGCCACCGGGATCTCGTGCGTGACCACGTCCAGGAAGCCCGCCGCGCGCAGCGCCTCCTCGAAGGCGGGGGACGGCTGCGCGCTCCAGACGGCCAGCACCCCGCCCGGCTCCAGCCGGTGCCGGAGCACGGCCAGTCCGTCCGCGCCGTACAGCCCGGCGTTGGAGTCGGTGACGGTCCAGTCCGGGCCGTTGTCGATGTCCAGGCAGAGCGCGTCGTAGCGGGCGCCGTCCGCCACCGCGAGGTACTCCAGCAGGTCGGTGTGGAGCACCTCGACCCGCTCGTCGCCCAGCGCGCCGGCCGAGAAGGCGGCCAGCGGACCGTTCCGGTGCCAGTCGATGATCGCGCTCTCCCGCTCGACGACGGCGATCCGCCCCCACCGCCGTTCGGCGGCCGCGTAGGCCAGCGAGAAACCCACCCCGAGCCCGCCGATGAGCACGGCCGGCCCCTCCGGACCGCCGGGCCGGGCCCGGTCGCCGAGCCCGGCCTGGTCGCCGGTCCGGTCCAACTCGTCGAGCGCCGCCTGGATCAGCAGTCGCTCGGAGCGCCCGTCGGCGGTGTCCATCAGGAAGCAGCCGTTGGCGATGATCTCGTAGTGCCGCCCGCGCTGCCGCAGCACCACCTCTCCGAAGGGCCCCTCGCGCCGGTCGAGCGTGACGACGGCGTCCGAGCCGTCCCGTTCCGGCAGTGCGGTGGACATGCGCGAATCCCCTCCGGTTTTCGGGAGCTTCGGACGATCGGCCTACCCGCCCGACAATAGCCCAGCGCGGGCCGGGCCCCGGTCACCTCGTGACCAGCACCCCCGCGTACGAGACACCGGCCACCATCACCCAGGATCCGAGCCCGAGCAGGGCGATCCGCCCGCCGGTGCGGGCCATGGTCGGCAGGTGGACGGCGCTGCCGAGCCCGAACAACGCGGCTGCCAGCAGCAGCTCCTGGGCGTCGCCGGCGAGCCGGAGCACCGGCTCCGGCACCAGCCCGGTGGTGCGCAGCGCGATCATCGCGAGGAATCCTGCGACGAAGAGCGGCACCAGCGGCGGCCGCTTCCCGACCGGACCGCCCGCCGGACCGCCGGACGCACCGCCCGCCGCGACGCCGTCGGCGGCCGACCGGGTCCGCGCGCGGGCGCGCCGGGCGGTGAGCGCGACCCCGGCGACCAGCGGGGCCAGCAGCATCACCCGCATCAGTTTGACGAGCACCGCCTCGCGCAGGGCTTCCGCCCCGCCGGTCTGCGCGGTGGCGACCACCTGCCCGACGTCGTGCACGCCGGCCCCCACCCAGCGGCCGAACTCCGCCTCGTCCAGCCCGAGCGGGTGCTGGAGCAGCGGCAGGACGGCGATGGCCAGGGTGCCGCAGAGGGTGACCAGGGCGACGGAGGCGGCGACGTCCTCCTCGTCGCTGCCGGCCGCCTGGCTGACCGCGCCGATCGCCGAGGCGCCGCAGATCGAGTACCCGGTGGCGACGAGCAGCGGCTGGTCGCCGGGCAGGCCGAGCCGGCGGCCGAGCCAGCAGGTGCCGGCGAAGGTGGCGGCGACGACGGCGAGCACCATGGCGACGGTGGCCCAGCCCAGACCGAGCACGTCGCCCAGGCCGAGCTTGAGGCCGAGCAGCACGATGCCGATCCGCATCAGCCGGCGTCCGGCGGTGGAGAGCCCGGGCCGGGCGACACCCCGGACCACCGGGCGCAGCCCGGGCAGGTGGGCGGCGGCGACGCCGAGCACGACGGCGGCGGTGAGCTTGGGTACGGCGGGGACGGCCTGGTGGACGGCGAGGGCCGCGGCCACGCCGAGCGCGGCGAGCAGCAGGCCGGGGGTGTCCCCGCCGAGCGGGGGGAGGGCGCGGGTGCGGACCCGCCGTTCCCGGACGATCAGTGCCATGCGGGGCTCACCGGGGGTCGCCGGCGGGCAGCCGGTAGACCCGCCGGATGCTGGTGCCGAGCCGGGCGACGTCGGCGCCGTAGACGTGGATGGAGATGGCGGTGGAGGTGCAGGCGTTGCGGACGAGGTGGATGTCGCCCGGCGGGGCGAAGGCCGCGACGGTGCCGGCGGGGCCGACCACGTGCTCGGTCTCGACCAGGTGGGCGGTCCGTCCGTCGGAGACCAGGCGGTAGCGGGTCTCGCTCTCCTGGCCCTGGTGGACGCCGGCCACGCACCAGGAGACGTGGTCGTGGATCGAGGTCTGCTGGCCGGGCAGCCAGACCAGGGCGACGACGGAGAAGGACCCGTCGGCCTCGGCGTGCAGGACGTGCTGGCGGTAGCGGTCCGGGTCGCCCTCGCGCTGGTCGGCGGTGAGCAGGTCGGCGTCGCCGAGGTGCGGGGCGAGTCGTTCGCCGACGAGGTAGGCGGTGAGTTCCGGAGGCAGGCCGCGGTCGACGACAGCGCGGATCTCGCCGACGAGGGCGGTCATGCGCTCGGTGAGCCGGCCGCTCCCGACCGTGGCTGAGGGTGTCATACGAGCAGGTTCGACCCGCCCGACCTATCACGTCCAACGAGGGATCTTTAGCTCTACCCATAAGAACGCTTATGGATTGTCGGGAGCGGTCAGCACCCCACCCGGGCGGCGGCCGCGGACCGCAGGTGGTCCAGCACCAGCGCGGTCGCCGGGATCCGCCGGTGCTCGCGCAGCACGTACGCGCTGACCCGGCGGCGCAGGTGCGGCTCGACGGCCCGGCCGGTGACCTTGCGGTGGCACATGAAGGAGAGGACCAGGGCCGGCATCAGGGCTATCCCCACCCCTGCGGCGACCAGGCTCTGCACGGCGAGGTTGTCGTCGGTGGAGAAGACGATGTCGGGCGCGAACCCCTCCTCCGCGCAGACGTGCAGCAGGTTGGCCCGGCAGCGCGGACAGCCGGCGATCCACCGTTCGCCGTCCAGATCGGCCAGCCGGACGGCGTGCCGGCGCCCCAGCGGGTGGCCGACCGGCAGCAGCACGGTCAGCAGGTCCTCCATCAGGGGTATCTCGTCCAGACCTTCCGGCAGTTCGGCCGGGGCGCCCGGATAACGGAAGGCCAGGGCGATGTCGCACTCGCCGCGGAGCAGCCGCTGGACGGAGTCCGGCGGCTCGGCCTCCAGCAGTTCGACCCGGACGCCGGGGTGTTCGGCGAGCAGCCGGGCCATCGTCTCGGGGATCAGGGTGGCGTTGGCGCTGGGGAAGGCGCAGACCCGCACCCGTCCGGCACGCAGCCGGGCCAGCGCGGCGAGCTGCTGCTGCGCGGCGGCGAGGCTGCCGAGGATCTGTTCGGCGTGCCGGGCGAGCGCCTCGCCGGCCTCGGTGAGGCGCAGTCCGCGTCCGGCCCGGGTGAAGAGCGGCAGGCCGACGGTCCGTTCGAGGGCCTTCATCTGCTGGGTGATGGCGGGCTGGGTGTAGCCGAGTTCGCGGGCCGCCGCCGAGTAGGAGCCGGCCCGGACGACCTCGTGGAAGGTCCTGATATGCCGTGAGTCGAATACCGGCTCCATCGCCCCTCCGCCCGGCCGCCGTGCCACATCCCGGCAATCATAAGCAGAGTTTGGAGGAGTGGAGCCTAACCCCGGCGGCACCTATGGTTTACCGGCGAACCGCCCATCCCTCGCGCACCCCTCGCGCACCCCGCCGGCTACGGCTGGGCGGCCGGCGGCAGCCCCATCGACACGTCCGCGTCGGCCACCGGCGCCCCGCCGCGCACCCGCGGGCTGCGCCGGCTGCGCTGCTCGATCCATCGCGCGAACCAGGAGAGCAGCAGACACATCCCGATGTAGACCGGCGCGATCACCATCACCACCGGGATGAACGGCAGGTCGTAGTCCAGGTTGGTGGCGATCAGCTTGCCCGCGTGCAGGAACTCCTCGTACGTGATCAGGAAGCCCAGCGAGGTGTCCTTCAGTGCCACCACCAGCTGGCTGATGATCGCCGGCAGCATCGCCCGGTTGGCCTGCGGCACCAGCACGTAGGCCATCACCTGGGTCTTGCGCAGGCCGAGCGCGAAAGCGGCCTCCTTCTGCCCCTTGGGCACCGCCAGCACGCCGGCCCGGAACACCTCCGCGAGCACCGAACCGTTGTAGAGCACCAGACCGGCCACCAGGGCCCAGAGCGGTTCGACCTTGAGCGCGACGAAGATGAAGAAGATCATCACCAGCACCGGCATGGCCCGGAAGAACTCGACCACCAGGGTGGAGAACCAGCGCACCACCCGGTGGTCCGAGAGGCGTCCGGCCGCGAAGAGCGCACCGAACGGCAGGGCGAACAGCACTGTCCACCCGAACGCCTTGAGGGTGTTGCCGAGCCCGCGCAGCAGGAGTTCCTGGACCCCCTTGTACTCGAAGGCCGTCCACTTCTCGGCGGTGAACTGGTTCGTGTGGAACAGCATGTAGACGATCCAGCCGAGCAGTGCGGCGATCGCCAGCAGCGCGAGCGCACCGTACAGCCGGTGCCGGGCGAGCGCCCTGGGCCCCGGGATGTCGTAGAGCGCCGAGGATTCCACCGTCATCGCGACACCGCCAGTCGTCGTTCCAGCAGGTTGAACACGGCACTGACGGCGAGCGTGATGACCAGGTAGCCGACCGCGATCCAGACGAAGGTCCAGACGATGCTGTAGCCCAACTCGTTGATGGTCCGGTAGGTACCGAGGAGCTCGGTGACGCTGAACGAGCCGGCGATCGCCGTGTTCTTCGCCAGCGCGATCATCACACTGCCGATCGGGGCGATCACCGACCGGTACGCCTGCGGCAGCACGACCAGGCTCATCGTCTGGCCGAAGGTCATGCCCAGGCTGCGGGCCGCCTCGCCCTGACCGGTGGGCACCGTGTTGACGCCCGACCGCATCGCCTCGCAGACGAACGCCGAGGTGTAGCAGCCCAGCGCGAGCACCGCGAAGGTGAAGAACGGAAGCGTGATGTCGAACCGCGGCAGGCCCAGCACCACGATGAAGAAGAGCAGGGTCAGGGGGGTGTTCCGCAGCAGCGTCACCCAGGTGGTGCCGAACACCCGCAGCGGCTTCACCGGCGAGACCCGGAAGCTCGCCACCAGCACGCCGAGCACCAGCGACAGCACCGCACTCACCAGGAACAGCGAGAGGGTGCCGAGGAAGCCCTCCCAGTAGGTCGACCAGTTGTCGGTCAGCGTCTTCACAGGCCGGCCCCTCCTCAGTACCGGTCGATCGGCGGCGGGGTGGGCGCGGGCACCCCGGAGAGGCCGAGGGTCGCGTCGTAGGCCTTGCGCCAGTCACCGTTCTCCTCGTGGTGCGCCAGCGCGTCGTTCAGCGCCCCGCGCAGCACGGTGTCGTTCCTGGGCGTGCCGATCCCGTACGGCTCCTGGGAGAACAGCGGCCCGACCACCTTGAGCTCGTCGGGCACCTTGGCCGCGTAGCCCATCAGGATGGTGTTGTCCGTGGTCACCGCGTCCACCTGGGAGGTGATCAGGTTGTCGACACAGGCCGAGTAGCTGTCGTACCCGATCAGCCGGGCCTTCGGGTAGTCCTTCTGGATCCGCTGGTATGGGGTGGAGCCGGCCGCCGAGCAGACCTTCTTGCCGTCCAGGTCCTCCGGCCCGTTGATGGTCGTGTCGTTCCGGCGCACCAGCAGCGACTGTCCTGCCAGGTAGTACGGCCCGGCGAAGCCGACCAGCTTCTTGCGGTTGTCGTTGATGGTGTAGGTGCCCACGTAGTAGTCGACCTGGCCGTTCTGCAGCGCGGTCTCGCGGTTGGCCGAGGCGATGGTCCTGAACTCGATCCGGTCCGGGGCGAATCCGAGGTCGGCGGCGACCATCTTGGCGATCTCGATGTCGAAGCCGGAGTACTGCCCGGTGGCCGGGTTCTTCTGCCCCAGGTAGGGCTGGTCCTCCTTGGCCCCGACCACCAGGTGACCCCGGCTGCGGGCCGCGTCCAGGGTGGACGAACCGGTGATGCCGGCGCCGCTCTCCACCTGGTAGCTGGGAAGGGCGCTGGGCTGCGGCCCCTTGGGGGGCGGGGTGCCCTCCTTGCCGCAGGCCGCCAGCAGCACGGCCGCGGCCACGACGACGGCGGTCACGATCTTCTTCACGCGCGGCCTCAGTGCTTCAGGATCTTGGAGAGGAAGTCCCGGGCGCGCTCGCTCTCCGGAGCGCCGAAGAACGCCTCCGGAGAGCGGTCCTCGACGACCCGCCCGTCGGCCATGAAGACCACCCGGTTGGCGGAGGCCCGGGCGAACCCCATCTCGTGGGTCACGACGATCATGGTCATGCCCTCGTGCGCCAGCTGGCGCATCACGTCCAGCACCTCGTTGATCATCTCCGGGTCGAGCGCCGAGGTGGGCTCGTCGAAGAGCAGTGCCTTGGGGTCCATCGCCAGGGCACGCGCGATCGCGACGCGCTGCTGCTGGCCGCCGGAGAGCTGGGCCGGGTACTTGGCCGCCTGCGGAGCCAGCCCGACCCGCTCCAGCAGCGCCCTGGACCTCTCGTCCGCCTCCCCCTTCGACCGCCCGCGGACCTTGACCTGCGCCAGCGACACGTTCTGCAGCACGGTCTTGTGCGCGAACAGGTTGAAGGACTGGAACACCATCCCGACCTCGGCCCGCAGCCGGGCCAGGCCCTTGCCCTCCTCGGGCAGCGGCCGGCCGTCGATCACGATGGACCCGGACTCGATCGGCTCCAGGCGGTTGATCGCCCGGCACAGGGTGGACTTGCCGGAGCCGGACGGACCGATCACCACCACGACCTCGCCCCGGCCGATGGTCAGCTCGATGTCCTGGAGGACGTGCAACTCGCCGAAGTGCTTGTTGACGCCGCGCATCTCGATCAAGGGCGTGAAGGCCGAGGGCCCCGGCCCGGACCCGGGCGGGGGCTCCGGTGCGCCGGTCACCGCCCGCTCCGGCCCTTCAGCAGCCAGCCGAGCGCGCCACCGGCGACCAGCGTGGCCAGCAGGGCGATCCAGAGCGGCGCGGTCACGGTGAACACCCAGAACTGGATCTTCACCTTGTCGAGGTTGGCGAACAGGAACCACACCGCGAGCACGACGATGACACCGATCCCGATGTACCGGGTGGGGATCCCGCCGATCTCGCTGCGCTTGGTGCCGGACGAACCGTCTGAAATCTTGGTCACACGCGAAGTCTGCGGTCGAATGGGCCGGTTTGCCCGGCTACGCGCCCGGGAGTAACCCGCACGGGGCAACCACGCCCCGCGCGGGTTTACCGCCCGTCACTCTCCGTCAGACGCCCCCGGGCCGGGTCTCCGACGGCTCGTCCCGCCAGGACCGCCAGAGCGCCGCGTATGGACCACCGGCCGCCACCAGGTCCGGGTGGCTGCCGTACTCGCTGATCCGGCCGCCCTCGACCACCGCGATCACGTCCGCGTCGTGCGCCGTGTGCAGCCGGTGGGCGATGGCGATCACCGTCCGGCCCTCCAGCACCTTGGCGAGCGAGCGCTCCAGGTGCCGGGCGGCCCGCGGGTCCAGCAGTGAGGTGGCCTCGTCCAGCACCAGGGTGTGCGGATCGGCCAGCACCAGCCGGGCCAGCGCCAGCTGCTGCGCCTGCGGCGGGGTCAGCGCGGCGCCGCCCGAACCGACCTCGGTGTCCAGCCCCGCCGACAGCGCGTCCACCCAGTCACCGGCGTCCACCGCGTCCAGGGCCCCGCGCAACTCGGCGTCGTCCGCGTCCGGCGCGGCCAGCCGCAGGTTGTCCCGGAGTGTGCCGACGAAGACGTGGTGCTCCTGGTTGACCAGCGCGACCTCGGCCCGGACCCGCTCGGCCGGCATCCGCGACAGCGCCGCCCCGCCGAGCGTCACACTGCCCCGGCCGGGCGCGTAGATGCCGGCCAGCAGCCGCCCCAGGGTGGACTTCCCCGCCCCGGACGGCCCGACCAGGGCGACCCGGCTGCCCGGCGCGACGTCCAGGCTGATGCCGTGCAGCACGTCGACGCCCTCGCGGTAGCCGAAGCGGACGTCCCGGGCCTCGACCCGCCGTCCGCTCGGCCGGGCCGCCTCGTCACTCTCCTGCTCGGGCACCTCGTGCACCCCGACCAGCCGGGCCAGCGAGGCCTGCCCGATCTGCAGCTCGTCGTACCAGCGCAGGATCAGGTCGACCGGGGCGGTCAGCGCCTGGGCGTAGAGCACCCCGGTGGTCAGCTCGCCGACGCCGATCCAGCCCCGGAGGGTGAACAGCCCGCCCAGCACCAGGGTTCCGAGCACCGCCAGGGTGTAGACCGCGTCGATGGTCGGGAACCAGGCCGTGCGCAGCCAGAGGGTGTACCGCTCCCAGGCGATCCACTCCGCCAGCTTGCGGTCGGTCAGCCGGACCCGCTGGTCTCCGAGACGCAGTGCCTCGACCGTCCGACCGGCGTCCACCGTCTCGGCCAGCACGGTGTTGACCGCCGCGTACCCGGCCGACTCGTTCCGGTACGACTGCGGGGCCCGCCGGAAGTACCAGCGGGAGGAGGCCAGCAGCAGCGGCAGGCCGATCAGCGAGGTGAGCGCGAGCAGCGGCGAGGTGGCGACCAGGGCGCCCAGCACCAGCAGCAGCGACACGATCGCCACGGCCAGCTCCGGCACCGCCTCGCGGACCGACTTGTCCAGCCGGTCGATGTCGGTGGTGCCGCGGGAGACGAGGTCCCCGGTGCCGGCCCGCTCCAGGACCCCGGTCGGCAGCGCCACCGAGCGGACCAGGAAGTCCTCGCGCAGGTCGGCCAGGACCCGCTCGCCGAGGACGCTGCCGCGCAGCCGCGACCACCAGGTGAACGCCGACTGCACCGCCAGCGCCACCAGGTACCAGGCGACGGCGACCGTGACGGTGGCTCCGACGGTGCCGGTGGCCAGCGACTCGACCAGGGTGCCCAGCACCCAGGGCCCGACGAGCCCCGCCGTGGTGGCCACCGCGTGCAGTCCCACCACGGCGGCGAACCCGCCCCGGTGGCGTCGGGCCAGCAGCCGCAGGTAGGACCGCACGGCGACCGGGGAGCCGACCGGAAGGGTGGTGGCCGGCCCCTGCTCCTGATGGACGGGGGGCTTCATGGGGTGCTCCTCAGCTGTTCTCGGACGTCGGCGCGGAGGCCACGAGGGCCCCCGGCGCCACGGAGGCCACGAGGACCACGGGCACCACGGGCGCCACGGGGGTGGCGGTGCGGCCGGGAGGACGGGCCGCGGGGGTCCGTCGGCCTCACACCGCCTCCCCCACGGTCGCGGGCTCCCCCGCCGGCGACGGCTCCTCCGCGCGGGTGACCACCGCCCGGTAGCCCGGCTCGGTCCGCATCAGGTCGCGGTGACGCCCGGCCGCCGCCACCCGCCCGTCGCGGACCAGGACCACCCGGTCCGCCCGGTCCAGCAGCAGCGGACTGGTAGCGAAGACCACGGTGGTGCGCCCTTCCCGACTCCTGCGCAGCCCGGCCGCGATCCGGGACTCGGTGTGCGCGTCCACCGCGCTGGTCGGCTCGTCCAGGACGAGGACCGGCGGGTCGGCCAGCAGCGAGCGGGCCAGCGCCAGTCGCTGCCGCTGCCCTCCGGAGAGCGAGCGTCCGCGCTCGGTGATCTCCGCCCGCATGGCGTCGCCCCCGCAGGTGGGCGAGCCGTCGACCAGGGCGTCCAGGACGTCCTCGGCACAGGCGGCGGCCAGTGCGTCGACGGGCTCGACCCGCCCGGAGGCGGGGATGTCGAACAGCCCCGCCAGGGTGCCGGAGAGCAGCACCGGCTCCTTGTCGTGGACCAGGACGGCGGCCCGCGCCTCGGCCAGCGGGACGGAGTCCAGCTCGGTGCCGCCGAGCCGGACCGACGGCTCCGGTCGCGCGCCCTCGGCCGTCGGGACGTGCCCGCCCAGCCGCTCGGCCAGCGCACCGGCGAAGTCCGGGTCGCCGCAGACCACGGCGGTCAGCCGGCCGGCCCGGGCGGTCAGCCCGGTGGCCGGGTCGAACAGGTCCGACTGCGCGGCACCGGACAGTCCCGCGTCGGCGGTCCCGTCGGTCCGGTCGAGCGCGAGCACCCGCGCGGCCCGCCCGGCCGAGACGCGGGCCACGCTCCAGGCGTGGGCCGCCTCGCCGAGGATCCGCAGCGGGGCGGCGAGGTAGGCCGTCGAGCCGTAGACGGCGACCAGGGTGCCGACGGAGATCCGGCCGGACGCGGCCAGATGGGCGCCGTACCAGGTGATGCCGACCACGAACAGGCCCGGCAGCAGGACCTGCTGGGCCTGCATCAGGGACCAGATCCGGGCCGAGCGGACGGCCGCGGCGCGGACCTGCTGGGACGCCGCACGGTACCGGGCGAGGAAGAGCTCCTCACCGCCGATGCCGCGCAGCACCCGGAGCCCGGCCACCGTGTCGGCGGCCAGCTCGGTGGCCTTGCCCCCGAGCGCCCGCTGTTCCGTGTACCGGCGCTCGAAGGGGCCGAGCAGCGGCCACACCGAGGCCGCCAGCACGGGCACCCCGAGCAGCACGGCGAGTCCGAGGACCGGCTGGGTGACCAGCACCGCCGTGCTGACGGCCAGCCAGACGAGGACGGCACCGCGCAGCCTGGCGACCAGCTCGACGTACCAGCCGATCTTCTCGACGTCCCCGCTGCCGACCGCGACGATCTCGCCGGTGGCGATCCGCCGGGAGAGTCCGGCCCCGAGGTGGGAGGCCTGGCGGGCGACGAGCTGTCTGACCTGGGTCGCGGCGTGGATCCAGTTCCAGACCGCCTGGCGGTGCAGCAGGACGGTGCCCACCGAGGACACCGCGGCGAGCGCCAGGGCGACGCCGCCGGCCCGCCAGAGGCCGGCGGCGTCGCCGTCGACGGCGGCCTGGATGCCCAGGCCGACCGGGACCGGCAGGGCCGCCTGGCCGCCCATCTCCAGCAGCGACCAGCAGGTGGCGAGCACCTGCCCGCGTCGCTGGCCGCGTTGGAGCCAGCGCAGGAAGGCGAGCGGGGAGGTGAGGTCGGGGCGGCCGGGGTCGGCCAGGGGGAGGGTTTCGAGCGGCATGACGCTCCGTTGCGGAGGCGGTGCGGGCGGAGGGCTCGGAGGGGCCGGTGCGGTCACGGCCCGGGGTCGGTCAGGAGGTCATGGCAGCGAGACTGCCAACCCGGATGTGACCTACGCAACAGGTTTTCCGGCGGTCTGCCGCACCCCGACGGGCGCCGGCCCCGCCGCGCGGCCGGTCACGTGGCCGTCGCGCAGCCGCCGGGCAGCCGATGCGCACGCCGGTACCAGGCGTCGGAAAATTCTTTGGCGGGCCGGGAACATTCCCGGCACCCCGCAGGTTGCCCCCATCGGAACCCCATGGACGACCAGGAGAGGGCACTCCTTCCCGTGAGCAACATCCCCACTGTCACCCTCAACGACGGCTCGCAGATCCCCCAGCTCGGCTTCGGGGTCTGGCAGGTGCCGGACGCGGAGGCCACCCCCGCCGTCCGCGCCGCGCTCGAGTCCGGCTACCGCTCGATCGACACCGCCGCGGTCTACGAGAACGAGACCGGCACCGGCCAGGCGGTCACCGAGGCGCTCGCCGGCGGTCTGGCCCGCGAGGACCTCTACATCACCACCAAGCTGTGGAACTCCGGCACCCGCGACTGGTCCGGCGAGCAGGGCCGGGACGCGGTGCTGCGCGAGTTCGACGCGTCGCTGGACCGGCTGGGCCTCGACTACGTCGACCTCTACCTGATCCACTGGCCCCGCCCGATGCACGGCAGCTACCTCAACGTCTGGAAGGCGCTGGAGCAGCTGCGCGCCGACGGCCGGGCGAAGTCGATCGGCGTCTCCAACTTCGGGGCCGAGCAGCTCACCCGCCTGCTCGACGAGGCCACGGTGGTGCCGGCACTGAACCAGGTCGAGCTGCACCCGTACTTCCCGCAGGAGGAGCTGCGCGCCTTCCACGCGGAGCACGGCATCGCCACCGAGGCCTGGAGCCCGCTGGGCCAGGGCAAGGATCTGCTCGCCGAGCCGGCCCTGGCGCGGATCGCCGGCAAGCACGGGCGCACCGTCGCCCAGGTGGTGCTCCGCTGGCACCTGCAGAGCGGCATCATCGCGATCCCGAAGTCGGTCACCCCGTCGCGGATCAAGGAGAACCTCGACGTCGGCGGTTTCGAGCTGGACGCCGACGACCTCGCGGCCGTCGCGGGCATCGCCACCGGCAAGCGGATCGGTCCGGACCCGCAGGAGTTCGACTGGAACTGACCGTTCCCGGTCCGGCGCCCCGCAGGGTGCCGCCGACGGCGCAGGCCGCCTCCCCCTCTTCCGGGAAGGCGGCCTGCGCCGCGTCGACCTGCACGAACCACGAACCGTCGACGGCCTCCGATCCGTTGGCGAATCGTTTTGGCTGAAGCTCGAAGCGAAAGCTACAGCCTGGCCGCCTTGGCGATCAGCGCCAGCGCCGCCTCGTGCTCGTGCTCCTCCAGCGGAGACAGCAGCAGGAGCTGGACCTGCGCCACGCCCGCGGCCGAGCGGTGCAGCAGGTCCTGCCCCGCCGGTGAGAGCGAGAGCAGGTTGCGCCGTCCGTCCGAGGGGTCGCGGCGACGCTGGACCAGGCCGCGCCGGACCAGCCGGCTGACCATCTCGGCCATCGTGGCCTTGTCCAGCGAGGCCAGCTCGCCGACCGTCCGCTGGTCGGCGCCCGGCTCCAGCTCCAGAGCGTCCAGCACCGCGTACTGCGGCGCCGTGAGCTCCGAACCGACGTGCTCCGTCCAGAGCTTGGTGTGCACCTGCTGGCTCACCCGGATGAGGTAGCCGATCGCCCGCTGGGCGTCCAGCATCGGTCGCGCGTCCGTGAGGACGGCGACCTGAGCCGGTTCCAGCCTGGCTATCTTGGCCATCACACGGACGATCTCCAGCTGCTCCTCCGGAGTCAGCGGCTCGAAGAGCGTGCGCTGCACGCGGACCACCCCGCCGGTGGCCTCCCGGACAGCCTGGGCTCCGCTCTGCGAGAGAGCGAGCAGCTTGCGCCGGCCGTCGGCCGGGTCTCGGCGCCGCAGTACGAGGCCGCGCCGGACCAACCGGGCGACCATCTCGGCCATCGTGGCCTTGTCGAGCGAAGCACGCTCTCCGACCGTTCGCTGGTCAGCGCCCGGTTCGAGGGCGAGAACCAGCAGGACCGCGAACTGCGGAGCCGTGAGATCGGCTCCGACGTGTTCGGACCACAGACGGGTGTGGACCTGCTGTGCAACGCGGATCAGGTGTCCGGGCGACTGCTGCAGTCGCGCGGACACACGGGTCGTCGGGATCTCCCCCAGCACCATGTATCCGTCCCGATGTCACACCCGGTGTGTGTGGGACACCCGGGTGGGGCAGTAACGGCGAGTGGGCGTCCCGCTATGAGGGAGGGCGCTCCAGCCGTGCAGCCGGTGGCTGCTGGCGGACACTATACAAACGGCGGGCCCTCGCTGGCAGGCAGGGGCGGATAGTAGACGCAGGTTCGGCAACATTGGCATATTTACGCGCCGCGCCGACCCGGCAGTAACCCGTTCGCAGGAGAAAGCCGACCGGTCGGTCCTTACCCTCGGTCACCTGCGCCTTCGGCCCTGGCCGCACCCCCTACTCACCGGTAGGGTGTGGCCACCTCGACGGCCCCCGTCCTCCCCGGGCGCTCCGCACGACCCCCGGAGGTCCCCGAGTGCCGCCTGGGAGATCCCTGGGAGATCCCTGGGAGTTCGCGAGCGAGATCCGAGAGAGACGAGAGTGAGCATGACCGAGCAGACCACCGCACCCCGGGTCGCCGTCGTCACCGGCGCCGCGCGCGGCCTGGGGGCCGCCACCGCCCTCCGGCTGGCCGCCGACGGCTACGCCGTGGCCGTCCTCGACCTCCAGGAGGCCGCCGGCCGGGAGACCGTGGACCGGATCACCGCCGCGGGCGGTCGCGCCGTCGCCGTCGGCGCCGACGTCTCGGACGCCGGACAGGTCCAGGCCGCGGTCGACCGGATCGTCGCCGAACTCGGTCCCCCGGTCGTCCTGGTCAACAACGCGGGCGTACTCCGCGACAACCTGCTCTTCAAGATGACCGAGTCCGACTGGGACACGGTCATGAACGTGCACCTGCGCGGCGCCTTCCTGATGACCCGCGCGGTCCAGAAGCACATGGTCGATGCCGGCTTCGGCCGGATCGTCAACCTGTCCTCCTCCTCGGCCCAGGGCAACCGCGGCCAGGCCAACTACTCGGCCGCCAAGGCCGGTCTGCAGGGCTTCACCAAGACCCTCGCGATCGAACTGGGCAAGTTCGGCATCACCGCCAACGCGGTGGCCCCCGGATTCATCGCCACCGACATGACCGCGGCCACCGCCGCCCGGGTCGGCATGGACTTCGAGGACTTCAAGCGCGCCGCCGCCTCAGAGATCCCGGTCCAGCGGGTCGGCGTGCCCGAGGACGTGGCGCACGCCGTCTCGTTCTTCGCCGGCGAGGCGGCCGGATTCGTCTCCGGCCAGGTCGTCTACGTCGCGGGCGGCCCGCTCGACTGAGCAGCGGACCTACCCAGGGTTACCACGGAGTGGGAACCGGCTCGACCCGGTCTCCCGCTCCGTCCGTTTTCCCGGCACCAGGGAAATCCCGCGCGACGACCGGACGGGCATTCGAACTGAAATCGTCGGAAAACCGGCCCCGAACACGGCGGTTTTCATCGCTTCACGGCTTTGTCGGAGAATTCCGAATTCCGCCGGGAATCACCCGGACGCGGTGGGTATGGTCACCGGCGTGCACGCGCCGAGTGAACTCCCGGAGAACCCGACCACCACCCGCCGCCGGGGCCTGCGCACCACCCGCGGGCCCGCCTCCCGCCCGTCCCCGCAGCCGCCGCTCGGCCGTCGGCAGACCGTCCTGCTGGGCCTCACCGGCCTCGGCTACCTGCTCGTCGTCGCCGGGGTGCTGCTCGACACCGCCCTGGTCGACCTGGACTGGGCGGTCCGTCTGGCCCGGCCCCACGAACGCTGGCCAGGGCCGGAGCCGCTGCTGGACAACTGGGTGGTGGCCGGCCAGCGCGGCCCGTCCGCCGTCGCCGTACTCGTCTGGATCGGCTGGCGCGCCCGCCGGCTCGGCCGGATCCGCCCGCTGCTGGTGACGGGCGCCGCGCTGCTGCTGCTCAACCTCACGGTCGGCACGGTCAAGATCGTCACGGGCCGGCTGGGCCCGCACTACGCCCACTACGTCGGTTCGCCCGAGCTCTTCTCCGGCGGCACCATATTCCCCTCCGGACACACCGCCAACGCCGTGGTCACCTGGGGCGTGCTCGCCTACCTCGCGGGCCGGTGGCGCCGCACCGGGGCGGTGCTCGCCGGCGCCACCGCCTGCTCGGTCGGGCTCACCACCGTCTACCTGGGGACCCACTGGGTGACCGACGTGCTGGCCGGCTGGGCGGCCGGCCTGCTCGTCCTGCTCTCGCTCCCCCTGCTGGAACCGCTGGTCCTCGCCGTCGAGCGACGCCTCGGCCGGCCGCCGGCGAGGACCGGGCCCGGCCGGGACGTCCCGGCGAGCGCCCCGGCTACCCCTCCCAGCTGCGCACCACCACCCCGTCGCGCACCGCGAGGTTGAGCCGCCCCTCCCGGTAGTCCATGGTCATAGCCGCTCCCTGCGCCATGACCCGCACCGAGGCCCATCCGTGCCTCCGGGCCAGTTCCTCGGCCCGTTCCACCCGCAGCCCCGCGTAACCCTCCGCGTCGGCGTCCGTCATCGCCCCTCCCCGGCTCGCATCCCGGACGTACGCTGGAATCGTAGACCGCCGTACGAGGACCCGTACCGACGGCAGGCGCCGGTGGCCGGCACCGGCGGCCGACCCGGGAGGTGACCGCGGATGCCCACCACCGCCCCGCGCCGGTGGCGCAGCGGCACCGAGCCCGCCACCGCCCGCAGTGCCCTCCGGCTGCGCTACCTGCTCTCGCTGACCTTCACCCCGTTGTTCGCCCTGGCCACCGTGGGCTTCGCGGTCTGGGCCGCGAACGCCCCGGAGTTCGGCGCGCCGAGCCGGTCCACCCTGACCGGGTTCGCCGTGGCCTGCGGAGTCCTCACGCTGTTCGCCGTCGTCGATCTCGTCGTCGTGATCCGGCGCCGCCGGACCGAGCTCTGACGCGGTGTCTCCCACGGAGTGGGAAGCCGGCACGCCCGGCCTCCCGATCCCCCCACACCCCGGCGCCCGACCTCCCCGGCCGCGCGGACCGGCAGCACGGGCCGGCCGCACGGACCGGCCGCACGGGCCCACTGCCAGGACCGGCCACGCGGACCGGCCGGACCGCTCAGCGGTTGGAGACCGCCTGCTTCACCAGGGTCCGCCCGAAGTCCCACATCAGACCGCTCCCCCGGTGCGCGTCGTCCATCACCTCGGTGAACGCGTCCATGAAGCGGTCGACGTCCCGTTCGGTGATGATCAGCGGCGGGATCAGCTTGATCACCTCCAGGTGGTCGCCGGACACCTGGGTGAGGATCCGGTGCCGCTGCAGCAGCGGCACGACCACCATCTGGGCGAACAGCCCCTTGCGGGCCGCCTGCAGCGCCGTCCAGCCGGTCCGCAGCTTCAGCGACTTCGGTCGGCCGAACTCGATGCCGATCATCAGACCGCGCCCGCGCACCTCGGCGAGCAGCTCGTACGTGTCGACGAGCGCCGTCAGCCGCTCCCGGAAGTACTCGCCCACCTTGGCGGCGTTCTCCACCACCTGCTCGTCCCGGACGACCTCCAGGGTCGCCAACCCGGCCGCCATCGCCTGCGCGTTGGACCCGAAGCTGGCCGAGTGGACCAGCACCCGGTCCATCGAGGAGTACACCTTCTCGAAGATCCAGCTCTTGCCGAGCGTCGCGCCGACCGGCACGTAGCCGCCGGAGAGCGCCTTGGCCGCGCAGACCAGGTCGGGCAGCACGCCCTCCTCGTACTGGTAGGCGAAGAAGTCGCCGGTGCGCCCGATGCCGGTCTGCACCTCGTCGCAGATCAGCAGCGCCTTGTGCTCGTGCAGCAGCTCCTGCGCCGCGCGGAGCCAGCCGGGCGGGGGCGCCTGCACGCCCTTGCCCTGGATCGGCTCGACGATCAGGGCCGCGACGTCGCCCCGCTTCAGCTCCTTGGCCAGCGCCCCCAGGTCCCCGAGCGGGACGGCCGTGTCCGGGAGCAGCGGGTCGAAGCCCTTGCGGAAGCCACCCTCGCCGTTGACCGAGAGTGAACCCGTGGTCAGCCCGTGAAAGGCGTGGTCGGCGAAGAGGACCCGTTTCCGGCCAGTGGCGTACCGGGCGAACTTGAGCGCCGTCTCCACCGCTTCGGTGCCGCTGTTGCCGAAGAAGACCCGGTCCAGTCCGGGCGTGTGGGACAACAGCCGCTCGGCCAGCAGACCGGGCAGCGGCGAGCAGTCGAAACGGACCAGGTCGGGCAGGTCGAGGTCCATCACCTGCTGGATCGCCGAGCGGACCACCGGGTGGTGCCGGCCGAGCGCGAAGATGCCGAAGCCGGCGAGCATGTCGAGGTACTCGTTGCCCTCGGCGTCGTAGAAGTACTGTCCCTTGGCACGCTCGTAGAACTTGTCGAAGCCGATGGTGTGCAGCATCCGCGACAGCTGCGGATTGAGGTAGCGGCTCTGCAGCTCGTACCGCTCGCCGCCGCGCTCGGCGAGCAGGGCGGCGAGGTCGAAGCGCGCTTCGGTGCGGTCGTCGGGGTCAGCCGGCATGGTGCTGGTTCGCTCCTCGGTTCGGTAGTCCTCTGGCCCGTAGCAGGTTCTTGGCGAAGGCGGCGGTCTGGGCGGCGACCCCGGTACCGGTCAGGCCGGTCTCCTCCAGGATCTCGCCGCGGGCGGCGTGCCCGAGGAACTCCTGCGGCAGTCCGAGGACCCGGACCGGGACGTCCACGTCGGCGTCGCGCAGTGCCTGGGCGACGGCCGTGCCGACCCCTCCGGTGCGCCCGTTGTCCTCGACGGTGACGACCAGCCGGTGCCCGGCGGCGAGGGCCGGCAACGCCGGGTCGACCGGCTTGACCCAGCGCGGGTCGACCACGGTCGCGGTGAACCCCTCGGCGAGCAGCAGCCGGGCGGCGTCCAGTACGGCGGCGGCCGTGGTGCCGACCGCGACCAGCAGGATCTCCGGCTGCTCGGCGGTCCGCAGCAGGACGTCCACGCCGCCGATCCGCTCGACCGCCGGGACGGCCGGACCGACGGTCCCCTTCGGGAAGCGGACCACGGTCGGGGCGTCCGCGACCTCGACCGCCTCGCGCAGCTGGACGCGGAGTTCGTCGGCGTCGCGCGGGGCGGCGAGCCGAAGGCCGGGGACGACCTGGAGGATCGACATGTCCCACATGCCGTTGTGCGAGGCGCCGTCCGGCCCGGTCACCCCGGAGCGGTCCAGCACGAAGGTGACGCCCAGCCGGTGCAGGGCGACGTCCATCAGCACCTGGTCGAAGGCGCGGTTCAGGAAGGTCGCGTACACCGCCACCACCGGGTGGAGCCCGCCGGTGGCCAGGCCGGCGGCGCTGGTGACGGCGTGCTGCTCGGCGATGCCGACGTCGAAGGTCCGCTCCGGGTGGGCCTTGGCGAACTTGGCCAGCCCGACCGGCTGGAGCATGGCGGCGGTGATCGCCACCACGTCCGGACGCTCCGCGCCGATGGCGAGCATCTCCTCGCCGAAGACGGACGTCCAGGAGACCCCGCCGCTGGGCGAGATCGGCAGGCAGGTGTAGGGGTCGATCGGGTTGACCGCGTGGAAGCGGTCCGCCTCGTCCTGTTCGGCGGGCCGGTAGCCGCGGCCCTTGACCGTCAGGCAGTGCACGATCACGGGGCCGCCGAAGCCGCGGGCCTTGGTGAAGGCCGACTCCAGGGCCGCCAGGTCGTGGCCGTCGATCGGGCCGAGGTACTTGAGCCCGAGGTCCTCGAACATGCCCTGCGGCGCGAAGGCGTCCTTGAACCCCTTCTTGGCGCCGTGCAGCGCGTCGAAGATCGGCTGGCCCACGACCGGGGTGCGCTGCAGCGCGTCCTTGCCCCAGGAGAGGAACCGCTCGTAGCCCTGCGTGGTGCGCAGCGTGGCGAGGTGGTTGGCGAGGCCGCCGATGGTGCGCGCGTAGGAGCGCTCGTTGTCGTTGACGACGATGACCAGCGGCCGGTCCTTGGCGTCGGCGATGTTGTTGAGCGCCTCCCAGGCGAGGCCGCCGGTGAGGGCGCCGTCGCCGATGACCGCGACGGTGCTCCGGTCGTGCTCGCCGAGCAGCTGGGCGGCCTTGGCGAGGCCGTCGGCGTAGGAGAGGGCGGTCGAGGCGTGCGAGTTCTCGACCAGGTCGTGTTCGGATTCGGCCCGCGAGGGGTAACCGGAGAGTCCGCCCCTGGAGCGGAGTTTCGAGAAGTCCTGGCGACCGGTGAGCAGTTTGTGGACATAGCTCTGGTGGCCGGTGTCCCAGACGATCCGGTCGTACGGGGAGTCGAAGGCCCGGTGGAGGGCGATCGTCAGTTCGACCACCCCGAGGTTCGGGCCGAGGTGGCCGCCGGTCCTGGTGACGGCGTCGATCAGGAAGTCGCGGATCTCGTCGGCGAGCCGGGGCAGTTCGGCGGCCGGGAGTCTTCGCAGGTCCGCCGGGCAAGTGACGCTGGAGAGCAGTGACATGGGTTCACCTCACGACTCGGAGCGGTGCGGTGGTACCCCGCCTGGCGGGGTGGCCCGGCCCGGGCGCGGAGGCCCGGGCCGGGCGGGGCGGTACGGCGGTCGCGCCGCCCGCCGACGGTGTGCGCTCAGCGGCTCCGGCCGGAGCCGACGGTCTCGGTCATCGCCCGCAGCGACTCCTTGAGCGAGCCCATGGTGGCGAGGACGGCGGTCGGCTCGTAGCCGCAGTGCGCCATGCAGTTGGCGCAGCGGGCGTCCTTGCCGCGGCCGTACTTGTCCCAGTCGGTCTTCTCGATCAGTTCGCGGTAGGTCGGCACGTACCCGTCGGCCATCAGGTAGCAGGGCCGTTGCCAGCCGAACAGCGAGTAGTTCGGAATGCCCCAGGCGGTGCACTCGAAGTCGACCTTGCCCTCCAGGAAGTCCAGGAAGAGCGGGCTGTGGTTGAGGCGCCAGCGCCGCCGGTTCCCACCGGCGAAGGTCTTGCGGAACAGCTCCCGGGTCTGCTCGACGCCGAGGAAGTGCTCCTGGTCGGGCGCCTTCTCGTAGGCGAAGGCCGGGGAGATCATCATCTCGTCGACCTTGAGGTCGTCGTTGAGGTAGTCGAGCACGTCGATGATGGTCTGCGGGGTGTCGGTGTTGAAGAAGGTGCTGTTGGTGGTGACGCGGAAGCCGCGCCGCTTGGCCTCCTTGATCGCCTCCACCGCCTCGTCGAAGGTGCCCTCCTTGGCCACCGAGGCGTCGTGCCGTTCCCGCAGGCCGTCGATGTGCACGGTGAAGGTGAAGTACGGCGAGGGCGTGAACTTGTCGAGCTTCTTGCGCATCAGCAGCGCGTTGGTGCAGAGGAAGACGTACTTCCGGCGTTCGACCAGCTGCCGGACGATCTCGTCGATCTGCGGGTGCATCAGCGGCTCGCCGCCGGCGATCGAGACCATCGGGGCCCCCGACTCCAGCACCGCGCCGACCGCCTGGGCGACCGGCATCCGCTGCTTCAGCACACCTGCCGGATGCTGGATCTTGCCGCACCCCTCGCAGGCCAGGTTGCAGGCGAAGAGCGGTTCCAGTTCGACGATCAGCGGGAATTTGTCGCGCCGCTTGAGCTTCTGTTGCATCAGGTAGGTGCCGACCCGCACGGTCTGGCGCAACGGCATGGCCATGGCTAGCTCGCCTCCTGAGGGAGCGTCGAGGGTGTGGGGTGGTTGAGGGTGCCGGGTGACGGTCGGTCCCGGTCCTGCCGGTTCCGGTGGTGCCAGTCGACCAGCGCGGGCACCGTCGCCCGCAGGGTCCGCCAGGCGCGGACGCCGGCCGGCAGGGTGCCCGGGCGCAGCAGCTCGCGCTCGGGGGTGTCGACCACGACCCGCAGCACGGCGGCGGGCAGGGCGGGGCGCAGCTCGCGGAGCGCGGCCAGTACCGCGGCCGCCTCCATGTCGACGGCGAGTGCTCCCTGAAGGTGCAGGGCGCGCCGTTCGAGCCCGCGCACCACGTGGTCGGCGGTGTGGTGCACGCCGGTGTGGGCGGTCAGGCCCCGCTCCCTGAGGGCGCGGGTCAGTGTCGGGCCGGAGTCGACGGCGAAGTGGTTCCCCTCGGCGTCGCGCACCCCGTCCGCGACGATCACGTCCCCGGGCGTCACCCCGGGTGCGACGGCCGCTCCGAAGCCGGCCACCACGACGGCGCCGTAGCCGCCGGGCGCCGCGGTGAGCAGTCGCCTGACGGTGAGCGAGGCCCGGCGCCGGCCGACACCGGTGCGGACCAGGACCGGCGGGCCGCCGGCCGAGCCTCGCCAGTCCCCTCCGCGCAGGGCCCACACCTCGGGGCCGAGCGCGCAGAGGACCAGCAGCGGGGCGGGCTTCACCGGGACGCCCCGATCGTCGGGGTACCGGGGGCGAACCGGCCGGTGGCGGGGCTGCCGTGCAGGTAGCGGCCCAACGCGGTGACCGGGAAGACCAGCCGGTACAGGTGGTAGTTGATGGAGAAGTCCCACGGGAAGCCGGTGCCGGTGAACTGCGGTTCGTCCCAGGTCCCCTCGGGCAACTGGGTGCGGACCAGCCAGTCGACCCCGCGTTCGACGGCCGGGTTGGCGTGGCCGTCCGGTCCCTCGCCGGCCGCGAGCAGCGCCATCAGCGCCCAGGCGGTCTGCGAGGCGGTGGAGTCGCCGCGCCCGGCCCAGCGCGCCGGGTCCTCGTAGGAGCGCATGTCCTCGCCCCAGCCGCCGTCGGTGTTCTGCCGGTCCTCCAGCCAGCGGACGGCCCGGCGGATCGCCGGGTGCTCGGCGGGCACACCGGCGGCGACCAGCGCGGGCAGCACCGAGCCGGTCCCGTAGATGTAGTTGGTGCCCCAGCGGCCGAACCAGGAGCCGTCGGCCTCCTGGTTGCGCAGCAGCCACTCGACGCCGCGCCGGGTGCGCGGGTCCCGGGCCTTGCCGACCTCGGCGAGCATCTCCACCACGTGTGCGGTGACGTCCGCGGACGGCGGGTCGACCACCTCGCCGAAGTCGCAGAACGGCAGCTTGTTCGGCAGGGTGCTGGTGTTGTCGACGTCGAACGCGCCCCAGGCGCCGTTCTTGGACTGCATGCCGAGGTTCCACCGGACGCCCCGGTCGATCGAGCCGCCGACCTTGGCCGGGTCGGGGTGGGCGACCCGGCAGAGCGCGAGCACCACCTCCGCGGTGTCGTCGATGTCCGGGTAGGTGTCGTTCTCGAACTCGAAGGCCCAGCCGCCGGGGGCCAGCGAGGGCCGCTGGACCGACCAGTCACCGCGCCTGGTGATCTCCTCGCCGATCATCCAGTCGACGGCGGAGACCAGCGCGGGGTGGTCGGGCGGCAGACCCGCGTCGGCCAGCGCGACGGTCGCCAGGCAGGTGTCCCAGACCGGCGACTGGCAGGCCTCCAGCCAGCGCCGGCCGTCCTCGGTGTGGACGGTGAACCGGTCGAAGGAGGAGAGTCCGGCCCGCATCACCGGGTGGTCCAGTTCGTAGCCCTCCAGGTGCAGGGCGATCAGCGAGTAGACGGCCGGCGGCTGGATGCCGCCCCAGCAGCCGTCGGCCTCCTGGCGCTCGACGATCCAGCGGCAGGCCTGGGCGACGGCGAGCTTGCGCAGTGGGCGCAGGGCCCGGCGGTGGTAGGCGTGCAGCACCTTGTCCAGGCGTTCGAAGACGCCGTCCCAGGTGGTGGCTCGGGCGAGCGGCCTGACCGGGTACGGGTCGTCCGGGTCGGTGTGCAGCTCGGTGAGCGGGAAGGGGGCCGGACGCACCGGCCGGTGCGCGGAGACCACGGTCAGCGGGACGATGGTCTGCCGTGCCCAGCACCCGAAGGCGTAGATGTTCAGCGGGAGCCACTTCGGCAGGAAGATGATCTCCGGCGGCATCTCGGGCAGCCGCTCCCACGGCCACCAGCCGAAGAGCGCCAGCCAGATCCGGGTGAAGACCCGGGCCCCGGCGATGCCTCCGGCGGAGCGGATCCAGCGGGCGGCGGCCAGCATGTGCGGTGCGTTGGGGTCGTCGCCGGCCAGTTTGAGGGCGACGTAGGCCTCGACGGTGGTGGAGATCTCGGCGGGCCCGCCGTGGAAGGTGGACCAGGTGCCGTCCTCCCGTTGCTGGGAGCGGATCCACTCGGCGGTGGCCTTGGTCTGCTCCTCCGTCCGGATGCCGAGGAACTGCCGGAGCAGTAAGTCCTCCGCGTCCATGGTGACGTTGGTCTCCAGGTCGCCTTTCCACCACCCCTCGGAGCTCTGTAGGGAGAGCAGGTGGGTGGTGGCGCGGGCCAGGGCCTCCTCGGCGGAGGCGGGCTGTTCCTGTTGTTGTTCGGTCCGGCCGGCCTGGCGGGCCGGCGCGGACCCCTCGGGCTGCCGCCGCCCGGCGCTCAGCAGCGCCGGGGGGAGGCCCCCCACCGCGACCGGCTCGGAATCGTACTCAGGGTCGAGCCGGCCGTCCGCGGTTGCTGTCAACGTAACGTCACCTCTCTCGTACCACCACGAATTCGGCGAGTGCGACGAAGTGCTCGCGCACCCCGTCGGGCATGGGCACCTCGTCCAGGGCGGCGAGGGCAGTCGTGTGCTGGCGGCGGGCCTCCTCCCGGGTCCAGTCCCGCCCGCCGGCCTGCTCGATCAGCGCGGCACGGGCGGCCAGCTCGGCCTCGCTCTCCTCGCCGCGCCCCTTGGGGTCGGCGAGCTGCTCGGCCAGTTCGCGCGAGGCGGCGCCGCCCTCGGCGAGCGCGGCGGCGACCGGCAGGGACTTCTTGCGCTGGCGCAGGTCGCCCCAGTGCGGCTTGCCGGTCACCTCGGTGGCACCCCAGATGCCGAGCACGTCGTCCACCGCCTGGAAGGCCAGGCCCAGGTGGTGGCCGTACCGCTGGAGGGCGTCCGAGACCCGGTCGTCGGCGCCGGCCAGGACGGCGCCGATCGCCGAGGCGGCGGCGAGCAGGGCGGCGGTCTTGCCGCCCTCCATCTCCAGGCACTCGGCGACGGTGACGCTGTCCCGCTGCTCGAAGGCGACGTCCATCGCCTGCCCGTCGATGAGCCGACGGGTCGCGGTGGTGAGCAGCCGGACGGCGCGCGCGGCATCGGCGGGGCTCGCGCCGCCCGCGGTCGCGGCGTCGAGCAGCACCTCCGTACCGAGCGTGGCCAGAGCGTCACCGACCAGGATCGCCTGGGCCGGACCGAAGACCGTCCAGGCGGTGGCCCGGTGGCGTCTGGTCTCGTCACCGTCCATCAGATCATCATGGAGCAGGGAGAAGTTGTGCACCAGTTCAACAGCGACACCGCCCGGCACACCGGTCTCCGCCGGAGCCCCCGTGGCCCGGGCGGAGAGCAGTGCCAGGGCGGGGCGGACGGCCTTGCCGCCGTCCCCCGCGGCCGGCGTGCCGTCCCGGTCGATCCAGCCGAAGTGGTACGCCGCGACGGTGTCCATCGGCGCCGCCAGACGGGCGACGGCGGCCCGCAGCGGCGGGGTACAGAGCGTGCGGCTGCGGGCGAGCAGCTCCGGCACCGAGACCGGTTCGGCGTGCGCCGTGCCTCCGACGGCAGTGCCGGTGCGTGACTCCACGTGCGTTCCCTCTCCCTGGTGGTGCCGGGCCGCGTGGGACGGCCGGGCGCTGGCGATGTCGATGCGGCCGGTCGGACCGGTGGGGCCGCCGGAACCTTGGGCGTGACCGCCGGGTCTGGCGGGGTCGCCGGGGTCGCCGCCGAGCGGGCCCCGGGTCACCTGGGCCACCTCCCGTCGCCGCGGTCCGCCGGAAGGCGGTGGCCGTCGGCGGCGAGCACGGCGTCGGCGGCGGCATGGCCGCTGCGCACGGCGCCCTCCATGGTCGCGGGCCAGCCGGTGGCCGTCCACGCGCCGGCCAGCAGCAGGCCGGGGACCCCGGTGCGCGGACCGGGGCGCAGCGCCGCCGTCCCGGGAGCCGGGTCGAAGGTGGCGGTGCGCTCGCGGGTGACGAAGAAGTCCAGCACCTCGGCCCCGCCCGCGGCGGGGAGCAGCCGGGCCAGCTCGGGGAGGTACCGGTCGCGCAGCTCCGCGACCGGCAGGTCGATCTCGTCCTGCACGGCGGACTGCGAGAGCGCCAGGTACTGGGCGCCGGGGTGGGCCCGGCCGAGTTCGGTGCCGGCCAGACCGGAGTGCGCGGTGCGGTCGAAGACCCACTGGACCGGCGAGCCGAGTGCGGCGAAGAACGGCTTGCGCAGCACCTTGCGGTCGTAGACCACGTGCACGTTGAGGATCGGCGCGGTGCCGAACTCCGCCAGCCGGGACTGTCCGGGGATCGCGTCGGGCGGCAGCAGGGCGGCGGCCGTGTCCTGGGCGCCGGCCAGCACCACGGTGTCGGCGGCGAGCGGCTCGCCGTCGCCCTCCAGCCGGACGGCGTGCTGCGGCGCGGCCGGCTTGAGCTCCGCCACGCGGGCGCGCAGCAGGACCTTCACCCCGGCCCGCTCCAGTTCGGCGAGCGCCCGGTCGTGGTGGATCGTGCCGAGCGGGACGGTGGCCGTGCCGATGTCGGAGGCGCCCGGGTCGGACAGCAGCCCGGTCTTGAACACCATCGCGGCCAGGGCCAGCGACACCTGGTCGGCCCGCGCGTTCAGGGTGGCGACGCCGACCAGGTCCCAGAGGGCGGCCAGGGTCCGCTCGTTCTGCCCCTGGCTGCGCAGCCAGTCACCGAAGGAGACGGCGTCGAGCGCCGGGTCGGCGAGGTCCAGCCGCTGGAGCGCGAGCGCGCCGCGGACCACCCGGGCCCGGTCGAGCGGGCCCAGGTGCGGGTACCGGGCCAGGCTGCCGGCCAGGTGCAGCGGGACGGGCAGGGCGGCGCGGCCGAGCCGGCCGAGCGTGCGGACCGGGGCGTCGGCGGGCCCGGAGACGCCCAGCACGGGGACGTCGAGCCGGTCCTGGAGGTGGACCAGCCGGCCGGCGCCGAGCCGGTCCAGCAGGCCCCGGTAGGCGGTGCAGCAGCGCAGGTAGACGTGCTGGCCGTTGTCGACGGTCAGCTCGCCGCGCTGGAAGGAGAAGGCCAGGCCGCCGAGCCGGGGGCGGCCCTCGGCCAGGGTGACCCGGTGGCCGGCCTCGGCCAGCCGCAACGCCACGGTGATGCCGGCCAGACCGCCGCCGACCACCACGGCTGCCGGGCGCGCGGCATCGGCTCGCCCGGTCATCGGCCCTCCCCCTCGTGTCCGACGCGCGGCCCGTTCGTGGCCGGTGCGCCCGTGATCAGTACGGTCGTGCCCAACACAGCGGTCAACACGGCTCTACCCATAAGTGATTCCCCGCTGACACAGCGTGACAGAACTGTGGCAAGAATCAAGAACGCCCCCCGGCGAGCCCGGAAAGCGCGACGTACGCCTTCTCCCAGCCCGGCAGCGAGACCCGGCCGCGCAGGACGGACTCCGGGTCCGCCGCGATCCGGCCGAGCAGCCGGTGGTAGATGCCCGCCATCGCGGCCGTGCACGCCCGGCTGCGGCGGTCGAGCATCGGCAGCAGCCGCAGGCCCTCCTCGAAGGCGGCCTGGGCCCGGGCGGCCTCGAAGGCGATCAGGCCGGTGAAGTCGGCACCGACCGGCGGCCGGGACAGGGCGAAGCCCTCCTGGCAGCCGAACCGGACCAGGTCCTCGGCGGGCAGGTAGGTCCGGCCGTTCAGGGCGTCCTCGCGCAGGTCACGGAGGATGTTGGTGAGCTGGAGCGCCAGGCCGAGGGTGTCCGCGTAGCGGGCCCCGCGCTCGGGGTCGTCGCAGCCGTAGACGCCGAGCGAGAGCCGGCCGATCGCCCCGGCCACGCACCGGCAGTAGACCTTGAGCTCCTCGTACGTCTGGTACTCGGCGCCCTTGAGGTCCATCTCGACCCCGTCGATCAGCTCGTCGAAGCCGCCGAGCGGGATCGGGAAGCGCCGCGCGGTGTCCGCCAGGGCCACCTTGATCGGGTCGGTGTCGTCCTCCGCCACCGAGCCGGCCCGGACCTCGTCCAGCAGCTCGCGGGTGCGCAGCAGGGCCTCGGCCTTGCGGTCGGCCGGGAGGTCGCCGTCGCCGATGTCGTCCACCCGGCGCGCCAGCGCGTAGAGGGCCGACATGGCCAGCCGTTTCGGCTCCGGCAGGAGCCGGATCCCGTAGCTGAAGTTGCGGGCCTGCAGCCCGGTCACTGCCTCGCAGTACCGGTACGCCGCCATGACCGGCGCCGACGCCAGTGGTGATGCCGCCACGCGGGCGTTCACCTTCCCTTCGCGAAGATGGCCGCCGCCTTCACTGCGAGGCGGCGCTTGTCAGGCTTCGCCTGCTGGGCGAGTACGTCGTACCCGGCGGCCTCGACGGCCGCCAGGGCCGCGTAGCCGCCGGCGGTGAATCCCGCCAGGAGCAGTCGAAGCCTCCCCCGAACCGTACCCACCAGGGGCGCGCCCCGGTCGAGCAGGGTCCGGGCCCGCTCCGCCTCGAAGGCGATCAGCTCGCGGACCGGGCCGCCGGCGGTCGGCGCGGCGAGGTCGGCCTCGGTCACGCCGAACCGGGCGAGGTCCTCGGCCGGCAGGTAGATCCGCCCGCGGGCGAGGTCCTCGGCGACGTCCTGGATGTGCTCGACGATCTGGAGGCCGCTGCAGACGGCGTCGGAGAGCGCGATCCGTTCGGGGGTGGCGACGTCGGCGAGGGCGAGCACCATGCGGCCCACCGGGTCGGCGGAGAGTGTGCAGTACTCGATCAGGTCCTCGTAGCGGGCGTACCGGGCGGTGGTCTGGTCGACCCGGTTGGCCTCGATCAGCCGGCGGAACGGCTCCGGGGTCAGCCCGTGCCGGTCCAGCAGCGGGACGAGGGAGCGCATCAGGGGGTGCCGCGGGGCCTCGGCGGTCCGGGGGTGCAGGGCGCTCTCGAACGCCCGGTCGAGGTCGTGTTCCAGCCCGTCCAGGAGGGCCAGCCGGAACGCGGTCTCGGCCGGACCGGGCTGCGCCGAACGGGTCACGGCGGCGGGCGGTCCGGCCACCCCGAGCAGTGCGGCGGTGCCGGCCGGGTCGGCGAGGTCGCCGTCGCCGGCGTCGTCCACCAGCCGGGCGAATCCGTAGACGGCCATCAGGTCGTCGCGCCACGCGGCGGGCAGGAAGAACGGGGCGACCGGGAAGTTCTCCGCGCCCGCCTTGTCCAGGGTCGCCCCCACGGGGCTCTCCGCCGGGGCGCCACCGGGGCGGGACTCACTACTGGGCTGGGCCGAAGCCGACACTGCTGTCACTCCCCCGTTCTACACCGCTCCGCTGATCGGCCCGAGTCGGACACGCGTCCGACCACGGGAGTCACGTCCGGCACACCACCCCCGCGCCTACAGCCTGACACCATCGGCCGCGCCGGAGAAGAGCGCCTCGCCCGGCGCACGGGGCGCTCACCCGGGCGGCGGCGGGCCACCCGGGGCACGACGGGCGGATCCGGGGCGCACGAACGGCAGGAGGGCCGGCCCCCGGATCACCTCCGGCGGCCGGCCCTCCCTCACGGTCGGGTGTGCGGTGCTACGGGCGCTCGCCCCGCTCGTAGCAGCCGACGACCAGCTCGGTCGGCCCGTCCATGACCAGCTCGCCGTGCTCGATCCAGATGGTCCGCTCGCAGGTCTCGCGGATCGAGGCGTTGTCGTGGCTGACCAGGAAGACCGTGCCCGCGGCGTCGCGCAGCTCCTTGATCCGCTTCTTGCTGCGCGCCTGGAAGGCCTGGTCACCGGTGGCCAGCGCCTCGTCGATCAGCAGCACGTCGTGGGTCTTGGCCGCGGCGATCGCGAACCGGAGCCGGGCGCCCATGCCGGAGGAGTAGGTGCGCATCGGCAGCGAGATGAAGTCGCCCTTCTCGTTGATGCCCGAGAAGTCGACGATCTCCTGGTAGCGGCTCTTCACGTCGGCCGGCGACATGCCCATCGCCAGGCAGCCGAGGACGACGTTGCGCTCACCGGTGAGCTCGTTCATCAGGGCCGCGTTCACGCCGAGCAGCGAGGGCTGGCCGTTGGTGTAGATGCCGCCGTGCTCGGTCGGCAGCAGGCCCGCGATGGCCGCCAGCATGGTGGACTTGCCGGAGCCGTTGGAGCCGATCAGGCCGATCGCCTCGCCCTTGTACGCGGTGAAGCTGATGCCGCGCACGGCGTGCACCTCGCGCACGCCGGCGGAGCGCTTGCGGCTGATGATCCGGCTCAGCGCGGACGTCGCGCTGCCCTTGCCGGAACCGGCGCCGTGCACCCGGTAGACGATGTGGACGTCGTCGACGACGACGGTGGGCTCGCGGGCCACGTCGGCGTCGAAGATCGGACGGGTCTTGGGCAGGTCGTTCTTGCCCAGTGCGCCCTTGCCCGGCGCGCTCTTGCGCAGGTCGGTGTCAGCCACGGCCGTACTCCTCCTCGGCCTTCCAGAAGAAGACGTATCCGATGACCAGCATGCCGACACCCCAGGCGATGCCGTACTTCCACTGGTGCGGCGGGAACTCCAGGAACACCGCTTCGTGCTTGTTGTAGATGACCGGCGCCAGCGCGTGGCGGACCAGGTCGATGTAGACGGAGGCGGGGTTGATCTCCATCACCGTCTGCCAGAACGGCGGCCATTCCTTGATCTTGTCCTGGATGCTGTACATGACGCCGGACAGGAACAGCCAGGCGCGCATCGCGAACGGGATCAGCTGGGAGATGTCGCTGGTCCTGGCGCCGATCCGGGCGAAGATCAGGGCGACACCGGTGTTGAACATCGACTGCAGCAGCAGGGCGGGGATCACCAGCACCCAGGTGCGGCCGGGCGAGACGCCGCTCGCCAGCACCACGACGAACAGCACGACCATCGAGATCATCAGCTGCTGGAGCTGGATCAGGGTGAACGAGATGGGCATCGAGGCGCGCGGGAAGTGCAGCGCCCGGATCAGCCCGAGGTTGTCCGCGATCGCCCGGGTGCCGGACTGCACCGCGTTCTGCGTGAACTGGAAGATGAAGACGCCGATGCAGAGCCACGGCACGTAGTACGGGTTGTCGTCCTTGTTGGCCAGGATCTCGCCGAACACCAGGTAGAACACCGCGCAGTTGAGCAGCGGCGTCACGACCTGCCAGACCTGCCCGAGCTTGGCGTCGGTGTACTGGGCCACCAGACGCGCGGTGGCGAAGGCCCAGATGAAGTGGCGCCGGGCCCAGAGCTGCTTGGAGTACGCGAACAGGCCGGGCCGTCTGCCGCTGACCGTCAGGCCGTACTTGTCCGCCAGCTGCTTGGGGGTCAGGCCCGTGTCCGCCCCCCTAGGGGCTGAGAGGCTGACGGGTTCACTCACTGTCGACACATTCGTCCTTCGCGCGGGATCGGGTCGGGGCGAGCCGGTCGGCGGGGGGTCCGCCGGCCTTCCGCCGAGGGGGATCCACTCGGATCTCGGGGGGAGTCCGGCCGGTGCGTGACACCGGCCGCGGCGATCGGCCTGCCGTACAGCTGTACGACCATCCGATCCGTCTACCGTACGGTCATCGGACAGATCAGATGACCGGGGGTCGGCCCAGCCTGGTCAGTCGCCAAACGGTACGCCATCGCATGGGCCGCCGCGTACCGCAGGGTTCGCGCCAGCCCGCCCGGAACCCGCCGAGCCAGGCCTTCAGCGCCTCGGGGGAGGGGCGGCGGGCCACGGTCAGCAGGAACCAGGTTCCCAGATAGAGAGGCACCAACAGGCCCGGAAGGTTCCGTCTCGCGAGCCAAACCCTGTTCCGGGCCACGTTGTGGAAGTAGGAGGCGTGCCGCGCGGGCGAGGTGGTGGGGTGGTGCAGCACCACGTCGGCCCGGTAGTCGATGGCCCAGCCGGCGTCCACCGCACGCCAGGCGAGGTCGGTCTCCTCGTGGGCGTAGAAGAACTCGGCGGGCAGCTGGCCCGCCTTGTCGAAGACCGCGCAGCGCACCGCGCTGGCACCGCCCAGGAAGGTGGTCACCCGGGACGAGCGCAGCGGGTCGCTGGCGCGCAGCCGGGGCACGTGCCGGCGCTGGGTGACGCCGGTGTCCGGGTCGGCGATCCGGAAGCTCACGATGCCGAGCTCCGGGTCACCGGTGAAGGCCTCGCGCAGCAGGCGGGCCGAGTCGGTGCCGGGCAGCCGGCCGTCGTCGTCCAGGAACAGCACCGCGTCGACGTCCCGGCCGTTGCGGCCGAAGAGCTCGATGCCGACGTTGCGGCCGCCCGGGATGCCGAGGTTCTCCGGCAGCTCGACGGAGCGCACGCCCGCGGGGAGCGGGGGCAGCGGGGCGCCGTTGGCGACCACGGCCAGCTCGACGGCCGGGCCCTGCTGGGCGCGGACCGACTCGATCAGGGCGTTCAGTTCGGCCGGGCGGTTGCCCATGGTGATGATGACCGCACCGAGCCGGAAGGCGTCCGCGGCGCTCGCGCCGGGGCCCTCCGGGGCGCCCTGGACGTCGCGGGTGTTCGGGGTGTCCCGGTCCACGTTCACGGCGCTCACCGGAGCCTGTTCGACAGGACGATGCTGAGCAGGTGCAGCACGGTCTGCAGCATGGCGATCGAGGCCAGCACGACGACCGCGAGCCGGGTGAAGAAGAGCCCGCCGTGGACGGCGTCCGCGACACCCGCGGCGAGGATGAACAGCGAGGCCTCGACCGCGCCCACCAGCCGGTGGAACTTCAGGAGGGAGGCGGCCCGGCGGGCCTTGGCGACACCGGACGAGCGCGGCACCGCGGCGCTGTCCTCGACCGCCGTCAGGCCGCTGCGGGCCCGGGCCACGTCGACCAGGTCGGTCTCCGACTTGATCAGGATCGCGCCGAGCGCCGCCAGCGTGCCGAGGAACGCCCACTCCCAGTGCGAGGCCGGGCCCTCCCGGTGCAGCAGGTCGGTGCCGCGCAGGCCGAGGCCCGTCAGCAGGGCGGCCTCGGACATGTAGTGGCCGACCCGGTCCAGGTAGACGCCGGTGAGCGAGGTCTGCCGGCGCCAGCGGGCCACCTCGCCGTCCACGCAGTCCAGCAGCAGGTAGACCTGGATGAGCACGGCGGCCAGCACCGCGCCGGCCAGCCCCGGGAGGACCAGCGCGGCACCGGCGAGGACGCCCGTGAGCATCATCAGGTAGGTCAGCCCGTTGGGCGTGATCGCCGTCACGGTGGAGAGCACGCGGGTGATCCGCAGCGAGATGCTCCGCATGTAGAGCCGGCCGGCCCAGTGCTCCGCGCTGCGGCGCTGGAGCATGCCCTCCGGGTGGATCACCGCGCGCAGCTCCTCGATCGAGGGGCGGCGGGTCAGGTCCACCGGCGGCGGCGTGGACCCGGCGGCGGAGCGGTCAGCTGTTGACGGCTTGGACATAGTCGGCGTACGCGTCCCTGATTGCGGAAGGGGAGAGGTCGAGGTGCTCAAGGATGGTGAAGCGGCCCGGGCGGGTGTTCGGAGCGTAGTGCACCGCTTCGGTGAACTCCGCCTCGGTGAAGCCGATCTGAGCGGCGGTCACCGGCAGTCCGTGGTGCGCCAGGCGCTCCACGATCAGACCGGTCAGCTCGCGCTCGCCCCGCAGGAAGCTGGCGAAGGCGGCGCCGAGGCCGACCTGCTCGCCGTGCTGGGCGGACCGCTTGGGATACAGCACGTCCAGGGCATGCGAGATCTCGTGGCAGGCGCCCGACGAGGGCCGGGTACTGCCGGCGATGTTCATCGCGATGCCGGACAGTACCAGTGCCTCGGCCAGCGCGGTGAGGAGGTCCTGATCCTGGAGGTTTCCTGGGTGCCGCAGCAGGTTCTCACCGGCCGAGCGGGCCATCGCGACGGCCAGTCCGTCGACCGGCTCACCGGTCTCGACGTGCGACAGCTCCCAGTCGGCGCAGGCCGAGATGTTGGAGACGACGTCGCCGATGCCGGCCGCGACGAACCGTGGCGGGGCGTCCCGGATCACGTCCAGGTCGATCACGATGCCGATCGGGCTGGGCACCCCGTAGGAGCCCCGCCCGGCGTCGTTGTCGAGGGTGGAGACGGGCGAGCAGATGCCGTCGTGGGCCAGGTTGGTGGGGACCGAGACCAGCGGCAGGCCGACCCGGGCCGCGGCGTACTTGGCGGCGTCGATGATCTTGCCACCGCCCAGGGCCACGATGGTGTCGTAGTGACCGCCGCGCATCGCGTCCGCCAGCCGCACCGCACTGTCGATGCTGCCGTCGTCGACGTGGTACCAGTCGGCACCGGGCAGCGCCGGCTCCAGCCGGGTGCGCAGCACCGTGCCCGAGCCGTTGCTGATCGCCACCGCGATCCGGCCCGAGGCGGAGAGGCGCTGGTCGGCGAGGATGCCGCCGAGCGCACCGAGCGCACCCGGGCGGATCTCGACGAAGACCGGCGACGGCACCAGCCGGGTCAGTACTGGCACGCGATCTCCCGCGCCTTGGCCAGGTCGTCGTGGTTGTCGACCTCGACCCAGGACACGTCGCCGATCGGCTGGACGTCGATCCGCAGGCCGCGGTCGACCATCTCCTGGTAGCCGTCCTCGTAGTAGAGCTGCGGGTCGCGCTCGTAGGTGGCGCGCAGCGCGTCGGTGAGGTCGGCGGCGGCGGCCGGGTTGATGACGGTGACGCCGATGTACTCACCGGTGGCCTCGGCCGGGTCCATCAGCTTGGTGATCCGGCGCACGCCGGTGGCCGGGTCGACGACGACCTTCATCTCCTCGTCGGCGAGCTTCTTCACCGTGTCGAGGGCGAGCAGGATGCCCGGGGCGCGGCCCTCGGCGGTCAGCCGCTCGTTGCCCTCCAGCATGGTGCGCTGCACCGAGACCGGGTGGACGGTGTCGCCGTTGGCGAGCAGCAGGCCCTCGGCGAAGAGGTCGCGGGCGCACCAGAGCGAGTAGGCGTTGTTCCACTCCTCGGCCTTGTCGTTCTCGACCAGGGTGAGCCTGACGCCGTACTTCCGCTCCAGGTCCGCCTTGCGGTCGAGGACCGCCTCCTTGCGGTAGCCGACGACGATCGCGGCGTCGCGCAGGCCGATCTCGGCGAAGTTCCCGAGGGTGAGGTCCAGGACGGTCCGCTCCCCGTCGACCGGAACCAGTGCCTTCGGCAGGGTGTCGGTGTACGGGCGCAGCCGGCGGCCGGCGCCGGCTGCCAGAACGAGGCCGATCATGCGGTTCTCCTGATCCGTCGTGCTGTGCGCTGCCGCGCCGGTTACCGGTCCGCGGGACGGCGGGGCCGGCCCCTTCGGGTGGCGCGCCCGGGGCCGCCGAGGTGCGGCCGCCGTGTCCTATGTGATGGTAGGCGACCGCGACGACCAGCCCGAACGCGGCCGGGGGGCTGTGCGGCACGGTGCGCGGGTGCCGCGCGGGACGCGGTGAAGAAGGGGTGACGCCCAGGTGCGCGTTCCCGTACGGCCGGGCCACCTGATCGAACGAGAGTCGAACAGGTTCCGAACGACTCTGCTATTCCCATGCCCTCAGGCGGCCCGGAACGGGTCGGGGGCGGTCCTGATCCGGCCGGTTGTGCGTGGGACCCCCTTGGGAGTGCCACCCGTACGGCAGACTTGACCGCGACGCCACCGGTGCCGTGGTTGCTCCCATTGCTCCCGAAGCTTCCGAAAGAGGCCTCATGCCCCAGAGTCTGCCGACCGATCCGACGCGCTTCGCCTCGGACACCACGGAGATCGGGACCGGTCTCGACACCGGCCTCGACACCGGTCTCGATGTGGAGACCGACGTGGCGACCGGCGCGGAGGCCGTCGGTGCCCCCGCCGAGATCCTGCTGGAGCTGGTCGACGACGAAGGCGTGACCATCGGCACCGCCGAGAAGCTCTGGGCCCACCAGGAGCCGGGACGGCTGCACCGCGCGTTCTCGGTGTTCCTCTTCGACCGCCAGGGCCGGCTGCTGCTCCAGCGCCGGGCCCTCGGCAAGTACCACTCCCCCGGCGTCTGGTCGAACACCTGCTGCGGCCACCCGTACCCCGACGAGCCGCCGTTCGTGGCCGCCGCCCGGCGGACCGCGGAGGAGCTGGGGGTCGCCCCGGCACTGCTCTGCGAGGCGGGCACGGTCCGCTACGACCTGCCGGACGAGGCGTCCGGGCTGATCGAGCGCGAGTGGAACCACCTGTTCGTCGGCCTGGTCACCGAGCCGGTCCGGCCGAACCCCGACGAGGTGGACGACTACGCCTTCGTCACCGCCGCGGAGCTGCGCGAGCTGGAGGCGGACCGGCCGTTCTCGGTGTGGTTCCGGACCGTCTTCGAGGCCGCGCTGCCGGGGATCCGGGAGATCGCCGGGAACGACTGGTAGGACGGACGCCCGGCCCGCCTCAGCGCTCCGGGTCCCTCCGGGGGAGCGGCAGCGAGGCCCAGATCACCTTGCCGCCCTCCCCCGCCTGCTCGACGTCGCACACCCCGCCGGCCTGCAGCGTGATGCTCTTCACCAGCAGCAGGCCGCGCCCGCCGGTCCGGCCGGTGTCGGTCTCCAGCGCCTTCGGCCGGTACGGGTCGCCGTCCTCGACGGAGACCCGCACCCAGCCGTCCTGGACGGCCAGTTCGGTGGTGACCTCCGGTGACAGTTCCGCGGCGTGCGTCACCGCGTTGCCGACCAGCTCGGAGACGATCAGCAGGACGTCGTCCACCAGCTCCTGGTAGCGGATCTCCGCCATGCCCTGGGCCAGCAGCCGGTCCCGCACCGCGTGCCGGGTCCGCGGCACCGAGGCCTGCTCGGCCGGCACGGTGAACCGCCACACCCCCTCGGCGGGCCCGTCCTGGGCCCGGGCCTTCGCCGCCGCCCCGGCCCGCGCCGCCGTGGCCGCTCCCGCCTGCGCCACGGCGGCGAGGACCGCTCCGGCCTCCAGGATCGCGGTGGCGAGCACCGCGCCGGTGTCCCGGACCGTCCCGGCCGCGCAGGCCGGCCCGCTCCCGGCATCGGCCGCCGCGGTCTCCACCTCCGGCCCGGCCCCTGTCTCTTCCTCGCTGGTCTGCTCCACGTCCAGCCGCCCTTCGTCCGCGACCCCGGGAATCAGGCGTTCCGCTCATGGCGCCCTCGATCCACAGAGGCTAGGAGAGCCGCCCCCGGGACCGGGGCACCGTCGACAACTTGCCCGTGTCGGATCGCTCCAGCCCGCTTCCGACCGTTCGCCACCCCTGAACCGACCGTTTACCGCCCTCGAACCACCGCTTCGCGCACATCCGCGACCCGTCCCCGTCACCCCGCCCATCCCCACCGGGGAAACGCAGGTGAGAAGCACTCCGGGAGCCTGGTAATGTTCTCTCTGTCGCCGAGGGGGCGCCGAGAAAGCCCCCGAAGCACACACCCTGTCCGGGTGGCGGAATGGCAGACGCGCTAGCTTGAGGTGCTAGTGCCCTTTATCGGGCGTGGGGGTTCAAGTCCCCCCTCGGACACCGTGAATTCCCCCGGGGAACTCGAAAGAGTTCCCCGGGGGAATTTCTTTTTTCCGGGTGCGTTTACGGCCCGGACTTCCGGCCCACGTTTCCGGCCCGGATTTCCGGCTGCCCGTCCCGCCGGGACCCCCGCCGGAAGCCCGGTGCGACCCCCGCCGAATGTCCGACGACCGGACACGGGACGGCAACGATCGGACGATTTGCGGTAAATCTGAGGCCGATCTGAGGTTTGGTCCGATTTCGCCCCATAAGCTGCTGTCCGTTTGTGCGTATACCCGATGAGCAGATGAGACAGAGGACCGATACGTTGAGTGAGCGCGAGTCGACGACGGCATCCCATCAGAACTACCGCCGCTCGCTCGGCACCATCAGCCTCACAGCCGTCGGGCTGGGGTCGATCATCGGCTCGGGCTGGCTGTTCGGCGCCGAGCGGGCCGCCCGGCTGGCCGGGCCGGCGTCGATCGTCGCGTGGGTGATCGGAGCCGCCGTCGCGCTGACCATCGCCCTCACCTACAGCGAGCTCGGGTCGATGTTCCCCAAGGCCGGCGGAATGGTGCGGTACGGGCAGTACTCGCACGGCTCGCTGGCCGGCTACCTGGCCGCCTGGGCGAACTGGATCGCCATCGTCTCGGTCATACCCGGCGAGGCGACCGCTTCGGTGCAGTACATGAGCTCCTGGGACTTCGGCTGGGCGAAGGACCTGTACGACGGGAAGGAACTCTCCCTCAGCGGTGTGGCGCTCGCGAGCGTCCTGCTGGTCGGCTACTTCGCCCTGAACTGGTTCGCCATCACGCTGTTCGCCAAGACCAACACGGCGATCACCGTCTTCAAGGTCGTCGTCCCGACACTCACCGCCGGTGCGCTCCTGCTCGCCCACTTCGACACCGCGCACTTCACCGACCACGGCGGCTTCGCGCCGAACGGCTGGAGCGCCGTGTTCACGGCGGTGGCCGTCTCCGGCATCGTCTGGGCGTTCAACGGCTTCCAGTCCCCGCTCAACCTCGCCGGCGAGGCCCGCAACCCCGGCAAGTCGCTGCCCAAGGCCGTGATCGGCTCGATCCTGATCGCCCTGGTCATCTACGTCGCCCTGCAGATCGCCTTCCTCGGCGCCATCCCGTCGGCGGACCTGGCGAACGGCTGGAGCAACCTCGGCTACACCTCGCCGCTGGCCGACCTGGCCATCGCCTGGGGCCTCAACTGGCTCGCGCTGCTGCTGTACGCGGACGCCTTCGTCTCCCCCAGCGGCACCGGCATGATCTACGCCGCCACCACCTCGCGGATGATCCACGGCGTCCAGGAGAACGGCCACCTGCCGTCCCTGTTCGGGCGGGTGGACCGCAGGACCGGCATCCCCCGCCCGGCGCTGGTGCTCAACCTCGTGGTCGCCTTCGCCTTCCTCGCGGTCTTCCGCGGCTGGGGCTCGCTCGCCGAGATCGTCTCGGTGGCCACCGTGATCTCCTACGTCACCGGCCCGGTCGCGGTGATGGCGCTGCGCCGCCTGGCCCCCGAGCTGCCCCGCCCCGTCCGGCTGCGCGCCATGCCCGTGATCGCCCCGGTCGCCATGGTCTTCGGCTCGCTGGTGCTCTACTGGGCCCGCTGGCCGCTGACCGGCAAGGTCATCCTGCTGATGGCCGCCGGCCTGCCGATCTGGGCCTGGTACGAGCTGCGCAAGCCGTTCTCCGAGCTGAAGCCGCACCTCAAGGCCGGCGCCTGGATGATCGCCTACCTGTTCGTGATGGCCGGCGTCTCGTGGGCCGGCTCCACCGAGTTCGGCGGCGAGGGCTACCTCCCCGGGGGCTGGGACCTCCTGGTCGTCGCCGCGATCGGCCTGACCTTCTACGCCTGGGGCGTCCGCAGCGCCTGGGCCAACCCCTCCCTCGACGCCGTGAAGCGCGAACTCGCCGCCGAGGCGGAGGCCGGCGGGACCGGGGGAACCGAAGCCGAACCGCCGCACCGAACGGCCCAGCCCTCCCGGGCCTGAGGCACCGGGCGCCGCGGGCCCCCGTGTGCCGCGCGAAAGCGCCGGCCGGGATTCTTTCCGGCCGGCGCTTTCGCGCTCCGTTGTGCGGGGGGCGCCGGGTTCGTCGGTGTGGTCCTGCGGCGGAG
Organism: Kitasatospora sp. NPDC002965; assembly: GCF_040611255.1. NCBI lineage: Bacteria > Bacillati > Actinomycetota > Actinomycetes > Kitasatosporales > Streptomycetaceae > Kitasatospora > Kitasatospora sp. NPDC002965. The sequence goes on from NZ_JBEXNT010000014.1 coordinate 80,543, forward strand.
TGCGGCGGTCAGCCGCGGCGGGCGCGGCGGATGGCGGAGGTGACGACCGGCGGGAGGAGGTCGCCCGCGACGCGCTTGGCCACGTTGGCCGGGCGGCGGCGTTCGGCGGCGAGGGCCCGGCGTTCGGTCAGGTCCAGCACGGCCGCCCGGCGCTCCAGTTCCGCCTCGTGGAGGGCCTGGTGCGCGGCCCGTTCGGCCTCGCGGCGTTCGGCCTCGACGGTGAGTCGGGCGTGGTGGCGCGAGACCGGGGACGGGGCGGCGCCCTCCGCGCTGCCGCCTATCCGCACCAGCCGGTGCCCGGCGAGCGCCTCGCTGGTGATGGCGCAGTGCGGGAGGGTGCCGCGCCGGGCGAGCAGGTCGAGCCGGGCGGGCTCCGGGTCGCCCCAGGTGCCGTAGAACTTGCTGTCGGTGAGCACGATCGGCTTGAGGCCGTGGTTGAACAGGGCCTCCCAGGTGGCGGCCGCGACGCCGGGGGTGTGCGCCGAGCGGTAGTCGTCGACGGCCACCACCCCGTGCGGGGCCAGCGCCGTGCGGGCCACGTCGAGGTCGGAGGCCGCGTGCTCGTAGAGGTGCGAGGCGTCGATGTGGACGAAGCGGAAGGTGCCGGCCGGGAGGCGGCCGCCGGCCAGCACGGAGGTGGACGCCTGGACGATCTCCGGCAGCCTGTCGTGGAAGGACAGGTAGTTGGTCTCGAACGCGGTCCGGGTGAGCGACCGCCGGTAGGACATGTCCATCTCGGCGGCGTTCTCGACGTCCGGGGCGTCCGAATCGAAGAGGTCACAGACCGTGAACGTCTCGCCGGGTTGCAGGTGGGAGCCGATCACGATCGCGCTGCGCCCCAGGTAGGCGCCCATTTCCAGCAGGTCGCCGGTGAGACCTGCGGCTTCCTGCCGGCCGAGGAACCACTCGAAGAGATGACGGTCATGGTCCCAGAACCAGCCGGGGACGTCGTCGAGCACGGCGGGCTCGGTGAGCGGGTGCTGCTCGGTGCCGAGTGCGGTGTCGGTCACGAGGTGGCTCCTTACACGGTACGACCGACCGTCGGCCGCGCTCCCCGTCTCCGGGCGCGCTGCTGCCGGTCGGTGACGGGTCTCCGCCGGTTCACCGCCCGGGACGGACGGCGGACCGGGCGCGCGAACGCGGCTCAACCTGCCGCAAACGGTAGCCCCGGTACCCGAGCTCGCTGCAATCTACCGGTCACCGAACGGAGTTGGAGAGAGCCCGGAGCAAAGTATTTCGCCGCCCGGCGATTCTGTGGAAGGACCTGATCGGAGATGTTCGGGGGGCGGAGGAGCGTTCATCCATACTGCCGTCCAGGTGTCCGATTGTCATCATCACGGAGATGATCTCCGCCCACGGCGCCAGGGGCGGGGTGCGGCGGCGGGGTGCGGGGGTCGCCCCCGCACCCCGCGGGGGCGACTACGCCAGGTCGACGCCCGGGTAGAGCGGGAAGCCGGCGAGGAGGTCGGCGGCGCGCTTGGCGATGCCGTCGGCGACGGCGGGGTCCAGGACGTACTGGGCCTTGGAGGGGGCGCCCGCGGCGGTGGTGGCCGGGGTGGTCGACCGCAGCACGGTGTCGATCAGGGCGGCGATCTCGTCCATCTCGGCGACACCCAGGCCGCGCGTGGTGAGCGCGGGCGTGCCGATCCGGACGCCGGAGGTGTACCACGCGCCGTTCGGGTCCTGCGGGACGGAGTTGCGGTTGGTGACGATGCCGGAGTCGAGGAGCGCCGCCTCGGCCTGGCGGCCCGTCAGGCCGTGGCCGGAGACGTCGGCGAGGACGAGGTGGTTGTCGGTGCCACCGGTGACCAGCGTGCCGCCGCGCCGCAGCAGGCCCTCGGCGAGGGCCTGGGCGTTGTCGACGACCTGGCGGGCGTAGGTCCGGAACTCCGGGCGGCGGGCCTCGGCGAACGCGACCGCCTTGGCCGCCATGACGTGCGAGAGCGGGCCGCCGAGGACCAGCGGGCAGCCGCGGTCGACGTGCTCGGCCAGCTCGGCGGTGCAGAGCACCATGCCGCCGCGCGGGCCCCGCAGCGACTTGTGGGTGGTGGTGGTGACGATCTGGGCGTGCGGGACCGGGTCGTGGTCGCCGGTGAGCACCTTGCCCGCGACCAGGCCGGCGAAGTGCGCCATGTCGACCATCAGGGTCGCGCCGACCTCGTCCGCGATCTCGCGCATCACGCGGAAGTTGACCAGCCGCGGGTAGGCGGAGTAGCCCGCCACCAGGATCAGCGGGCGGAACTCGCGGGCGGTGGCGCGCAGCGCGTCGTAGTCGATCAGGCCGGTGACCGGGTCGGTGCCGTAGCTGCGCTGGTCGAACATCTTGCCGGAGATGTTGGGACGGAAGCCGTGGGTGAGGTGACCGCCGGTGTCCAGGGACATGCCGAGCATCCGCTGGTTGCCGAGCTCCTGGCGCAGCAGGGCCCAGTCCTGCTCGGTGAGGTCGTTGACGTTGCGGACCTGGGCCCGCCGGAGGGCGGGGCTCTCCACCCGCTGGGAGAGGACGGCCCAGAACGCGGTCAGGTTGGCGTCGATGCCCGAGTGCGGCTGGACGTAGGCGTGCTCGGCGCCGAACAGGGCGCGGGCGTGCTCGGCGGCGATGCTCTCGACGGTGTCGACGTTGCGGCAGCCCGCGTAGAAACGCCGGCCGACCGTGCCCTCGGCGTACTTGTCGCTGAGCCAGTTGCCCATCGCGAGCAGGACGGCCGGGGAGGCGTAGTTCTCGCTGGCGATGAGCTTGAGCGAGGCGCGCTGGTCGTCGATCTCCTGGCCGATGGCGGCGGCGATCCGCGGTTCGACCTCGCGGACGACGTCGAGGGCCGATCGGAACGCCGTGTTGGCGGAGGGGGTGGCGGCCGTGTGGGGCTGCTGGGCCATGACGGTCTCCTGGAAGGAGGTTCGGGGGGCCCAGGCGCTCGGCGACTTGACGTGATTCGGCACGGGGCCGCTTCCCGATGGTCGATTCCATCCGTGCGCGCCAGTCGCGGCCCGCCGGAATCGTATCAACGCCGCCGCTCCTGTGTCGGAGATCTCAAAATGCGGGACGACAGCGGACATGACATGACTTTTGTCCGCGTATGTCCGTTCTACTGCTACGGCAGTATTGCGGCGGAATGAAGCCGCTGTCATTCCCGCAACAAAGCCGACGACAGGCCCGGGGAATGATTTGCGGAACTCCCTCGGTATCCGATCTGATGGCGCTCGGCGGCCCACCGGGAAACCCCCGGACCGGCCGCCCGGAAATGCACGTCAGCGCACCCTCACCCACGGGGCGGCGGAGAATTCGGGGAGTACGCCTCTCATGGCAGTGGTCGAACCAGTCGCAGGGCCCGCCGCGGAGCCGGCCCCCCGGACGCCGCCCACGGCGCCCACGGCGCCCACCCGGTCGGGCTCCCAGGATCCCGGCCCGGCGCCGGACCGGGCGCCCGCCCCCGCGAGCCTGCTGCGGCGCGTCTGCCGCGACCGCACGGGAGCCGTCTCCCTCGCCGTCGTCCTCCTCTTCCTCCTGCTCGCCGTCGCGGCCCCGCTGATCGCCGCGCTGTACGGCAAGAACCCGACCGAGCACTACGGCCAGAACACTCCCGGCCTGCTCAGCGACGGTGGCCTGCCGGTCGCGCCCAACGGCGGCATCTCCGGGGAGTTCTGGTTCGGCCTGGAGCCCGGGCTCGGCCGCGACGTGCTCACCCAGCTGCTCTACGGCATCCGCACCTCGCTGCTGATCGCCTTCGTCGCGGCCGCCGTCACCACCACCCTCGGGGTGCTGGCCGGGGTCGCGGTGGGCTACCTCGGCGGGATCACCGACCGGCTGTTCGGCTTCCTCTCCAACGTCCTGCTGGCGTTCCCGACGCTGCTCCTGCTGCTCGCGATCAGCCCGGTGATCCAGTCCCGGCTGGTCGATCCCGGCACCGCGGAACCCGACTGGATGCAGTTCCTCGTCCTCATCCTGGTGTTCTCCGCGTTCGGCTGGATTCCGCTGGCGCTTTCCCTTCGCGCCACCGTCAGGTCGCTCCGGGAAAGGGATTTCGTGCAGTCCGCACGGGCGATGGGAGCGAGCGGATTCCATATCGTCTTCCGTGAACTCCTGCCGAATGTCCGGGCGCAGCTGCTGGTGCACGCCACCATGGCGGTGCCGACGTTCGTCGCCTCCGAGGCGGTGCTGTCGTTCCTCGGTGTCGGGATCAACGAGCCGATCCCGGACTGGGGCCGGATGATCTCCCGCGGCTCCGAGGTCTTCCAGGCCGATCCGACGTACATGTTCTTCCCCGGCATCGCGCTGCTGCTGTTCGTCCTCGCCTTCAACCTGCTCGGCGACGCCGTCCGGGACGCGCTGGACCCGCGCAGCGCCCGCTGAGGCGGCCGGTCCCGACCGCTCGCCGCCGGCCGTCCGGCCCTCCCCGACCTTCCTCCCTTCTTTCGCCGTTCACCTATCCGCCCCGGGCCCCCGGGGCAAGGAGAGATTCGCCATGCGCTGGATCAGACCGTCCCTCGCCGTCGTCGCGACCGCCCTGCTGGCGACCTCCTGCTCGGCCGGCGCGGGCTCCACCTCCACCGGCACCGCCGCCTCGCCGAAGGACACCTCGCCGCTGACCGCCGCGCTCGGCACCGAGAAGGAGAGCGCCGGACCGGCCCCCGCCGTGCCCGGTGCCCGCGCGGGCGGCACGGTGAACGTCTACAACGCGACCGACTTCCGCCACCTCGACCCGCAGAAGGTGTACGCGGGCGCCGCCTACAACACCTCGCTGCTCTGGGGCCGCCAGCTCACCCAGTACCAGGTGGTGGACGGCAAGGCGAAGCTGGTCGGCGACCTCGCCACCGACACCGGCACCCCCGCCGACGGCGGCCGCACCTGGACGTACAGGCTGAAGGAGGGCGTGGCCTGGGAGGACGGCCAGCCGATCACCTCCCAGCAGGTCAAGTACGGCATCCAGCGCAGCTTCGGCAAGGGCTACGAGGTCGGCCCGCCGTACTGGCCGCAGTGGCTCACCGGCGAGGCGAGCTACGACGACGCCCGCAAGAAGTACGGCGGCCCGCAGGACGGCGACCTCGCCGCGATCGAGACGCCGGACGACCGCACCATCGTCTTCCACTTCCCGCAGCCGCAGGCCGACGTGCCCTACATGGCCGCCCAGTCCTCCTCGTCCCCGGTGCGCAAGGACAAGGACACCGGCACGGACTACGACCGGCTGCCGTACTCCAGCGGCCCGTACCGGATCGTCGAGCACGTCCAGAACACCCGCCTGGTCCTGGAGCGCAACCCGCACTGGAAGCCGGAGAGCGACCCGATCCGCAACCAGTACCCGGAGAAGTTCGTCTTCACGTTCGGCAAGGAAGCGCTCAACATCAACCAGGAGATCCTCTCCGGGCGCGACGGCGGAGCGGACGCGACCACGGTCGCCACCCAGCTCTCCCCCGAGCTGTACCAGACCGTGGACACCGACCCGAAGGCCAAGGAACTGGTCGTCTCGGGCCGGCAGGGCGCCTTCGTCACCCAGCTCGTGATCAACAACGAGCGGGTGGCCGACGTCGAGGTCCGCAGGGCCCTCCACCTCGCCTACCCGCGCCAGCAGGCCCGCCAGGTGCAGGGCGGCACCCGGGCCGGCGAACTCGCCACCACGCTCAGCTCCCCCGCGCTCGTCGACTGGCAGAAGTACGACCTGGACCCGGCCAAGCCGGAGGGCGACCCGGACGCCGCCAAGGCCACCCTCGCCAAGGCCAAGCAGGCCCCCGCCTCGCTCACCTACGCGTACGCCAACACGCCCAACGGGCAGCGGGTCGCCCAGGTCCTGGTCGACGGCTTCGCCAAGGCCGGCATCACCATCGTGCCCAAGCCGATCGACCCCAAGGCGCTGCTGGACGAGACGCACCGCGCCGACTCCCCCTACGACCTGTGGGAGGAGACCAGCTCGGTCGACTGGCCGACGCCCTCCACGCTGATCCCGTTCTCCTTCGACGGCCGCGCCAACAGCGACCTCAACTCCGCCCGCTACCGCAACGCCGAGGTCGACAAGGAGATCGACCGGATCAACCAGATCGGCGAGCCGCGCCAGAAGGCCAAGGAGCTGTACGCGCTGGAGCAGACCGTGATGAAGGAGCTGCCGGTCCTGCCGTTCGCCTACCCGAACATGAACCAGCTGCGCGGCGCCAACGTCGGCGGGACGTTCATCCACCCGATCTACGGCTCGGTCAGCCTGGCCTGGGTCTACCTGAAGTCCTGACGCCCCGAAGTCCCCGGCGGCCCCGCCCGCCGCGCCGTGCACCGCACGCGCGGGCGGGGCCGCCCACCCCGACGCCCTCTGATTCGGACCGGCCACCATGCTCTCCTTCGCCCTGCGGCGGATCCTCCAGGCGATCGCCGTCCTGGCCGCGGTCTCCGCCGCCGCCTTCGTCCTCTTCTACGCCGCCCCCGCCGACCCGGCCCGCGCCGCCTGCGGTCCGCGCTGCGACACCGGCCAGGTCGCGGCGGTCCGTTCGAGCATGGGCCTGGACCAGCCGCTCCTCGCCCAGTACACCGACTACCTGGCCGGGGTCGTCGCCGGCCGGGACATCAAGGACGTCGACGGTTCGGTCATCCACTGCGACGCGCCCTGCCTCGGCTACTCCTACCGGCTGCACCAGCCGGTCACCGAGGCTCTGGTCGACCACCTGCCCGTCACCGTCTCGCTGGCCGTCGGCGCCTTCGCGTTCCTGCTGCTGTTCGGGCTCGGCACCGGCTTCGTCGCCGCCCTGCGCCACGGCACCCGGACGGACAAGCTCCTCTCCGGCTTCACCCTGGTCGGCGCCAGCGTGCAGATCTACTTCCTCGGGTACGTCGCACAGTGGGGGCTGGTCTACACCAGCGGACTGCTGCCGCTGCCCTCCTACACCCCGCCGGCCACCGACCCGGCCGCCTGGGCCGGCGGGATGCTGCTCCCCTGGCTCGTCCTCGGCTTCGTCAACTCGGCCGTGTTCGCCCGGCTCTCGCGCTCCCAGCTGCTGGAGACGATGAACGAGGAGTACGTCCGGACGGCGCGCGGCAAGGGCCTCGGCCGGCTCCGCGCCCACCTCAAGTACACCTCGCGCGGCGCCGCCGGACCGCTGGTGCAGCTGCTCGGCCTGGAGGCGGGCGCGCTGCTCGGCGGTGCGGTGATCACCGAGACGGTGTTCGGGCTGAACGGCATCGGCCGGTTCGCCATCGAGGCCGTCGAGGGGCAGGACCTGCCGGCCGTGGTCGGCGCGGTGCTGCTGGCCGCCTGCTTCGTCGTGCTCTTCGTCGCGCTGGCCGACCTCGTGGTGGCCTGGCTCGACCCGCGCATCCGCCTCAGCTGACCCCGCCCCGCCGTTCCTGGAGCCTGTCCCGATGACCGAGCCCGCCACCACCCCGGACCCCGCCGCCGCGGCCGCGTCCGCGTCGGCATCCGCCCCCGCCGAGGAGCCCGTGCTCCGCGTCCGCGACCTGTCCGTCTCCTTCGCCGACCCGCGCGGCGGCGCCCCCGTGGCCGCCGTACGCGGCCTCTCCTTCGACCTGGCCCGGGGCGAAGTGCTCGGCCTGGTGGGCGAGTCGGGCTCCGGCAAGTCCGTGACCGGACTCGCCGTGCTCGGTCTGCACGACCCGCGCACCACCACCGTCACCGGCTCGATCCGGCTGGGCGGGCAGGAGCTGGTGGGCGCCGAGGAGTCCGTGCTGCGCGAGGTGCGCGGCGGCCGGGTGGCGCTCGTCTTCCAGGACGCGCTCACCTCGCTCAGCCCGTTCCACGGGGTCGGTGCGCAGCTCGCCGAGATGTACCGGCTGCACCACCCCGGTGCCGGGCGCGCCGAGTCCGGGCGGCGGGCGGCCGAGATGCTGGACCGGGTCGGCATCCCGGGCACCCGGGTCCGCGACTACCCGCACCAGTTCTCGGGCGGCATGCGACAGCGCGTGATGATCGCGATGGCGCTGATGAACGACCCCGACGTGCTGATCGCCGACGAGCCGACCACCGCCCTCGACGCCCGCGTCCAGCGCCAGGTCCTCGACCTGCTCGGGGAGTTGCAGCGCGAACACGGCACGGCGGTGCTGCTGGTCAGCCACGACCTGGGTGTGGTCGCGGGCACGACGGACCGGACTCTGGTGCTGCGCGGGGGCGAGCAGGTGGAGACCGCCCCGACCGCGTCGCTGCTCGCCTCCCCCCGGCAGCCCTACACCCGGGCCCTGGTGGGCGCCGCGCTCACGCTGGACACGGTGCCGGGCACGCCGCTGCCGACGGTCGACGACCCGTCGCCCTCGTTCTCCTTCGCCGGGCGCGACGGCGACGGCTCCGGAGCCGGTGCCGGTGCCGGTGCCGGAGCCGGTGCTCCCCAGGACGCTCCCGGCGGTTCACCCGGCGGGGCCGCGCGGGACGGTCGATGGCTGGTCGAGGTCGAGGACCTCGCCGTGCACTTCCCCGGCCGCCGCCGCTTCCCCGGCCGCCGGGCCGAACCCGTCCGGGCGGTCGAGGGGGTCAGCCTGCGGATCGCCCCCGGCGAGACCCTCGGCCTGGTCGGCGAGTCCGGCTCCGGCAAGTCCACCACCTCCCGCGTCCTGGCCGGCCTCCAGCCCGTCACCGGCGGGACCGTGCGGTACGACGGCGTGGACGCCACCGCCCCGGACCGGGCACTCCGGCGGCGCCTCAGCAAGGAGATCCAGCTGGTCTTCCAGGATCCGTACGCCTCGCTCAACCCGCGCCGTACGATCGCCCAGACCCTGGACACCCCGCTGAGCCTGCACACCGCGCTGACCCCGGCGGAACGCCGCGACCGGTCCGCCGAACTGCTGGAACAGGTCGGCCTGCCGTCCTCGCACCTGGACCGCTACCCGCACGAGTTCTCCGGCGGCCAGCGCCAGCGGATCGGCATCGCCCGCGCGCTCGCCCCCGAACCCCGGCTGATCATCGCCGACGAACCGGTCTCCGCACTGGACGTCTCGGTCCAGGCCCAGGTGCTCAACCTGCTGATGGAGCTGCGCGAACGGCTCGACGTCGCCTTCCTGTTCGTCTCCCACGACCTCGCGGTGGTCCGGCACTTCTGCGACCGGGTGGCCGTGATGCACCGGGGCCGGCTGGTCGAGTCCACCGACCGGGACCAGCTGTTCGCCGCCCCGCACACCGAGTACACCCGGGAGCTGCTGGCAGCCGCGCACTGAGGCCCGGCCGGCGCCCCTTCCCGCCGTGTCGGTTCCGGCACCCCGGTACCGCTCCGTCTACGATCGATCACCGACAGTGACCCGCGCGTCCCCAAGAAGGGGTTCCGATGAGCCTAGTCCGCCAATCCGCCACCCTCCTCTACCTGTTGGGCCGCCTCCATCCGGAGGCGATCGACGGCATCACCCCGCACCTGCCCGTCCTGGGCCCCACCCGGCACGTGCACCTCGCCAACAGCGGCGGCGGGCCCGTGACCCTCAACCCGCAACCGATCCCGCCGGGCGCCGCCGAGCTGCGGCTCGCCGTCTCCGGCACCGTCAACGCGGTGGCCAACGCCGCCATCACCGCCCGCCTCTCCGGTGGCAACGTGCGGAACATCCTCACCGAGGTCGGCGACGACTGGTGCGGCACCCCGCACGGCAGGATCCCGTGGCCGAAGCACTGGCCGCTGCCCTGGCCGCCCGGGGAGCCCTACCCGATCGACCCCGTGTACGCCACCCCGGCCGTCCAGGCCCAGGCCGCGCTGGCCTTCCAGGCCTACGCCGGGGGCGTCGCCGACGAGGAACTCGGCTCCGCCTTCGGTGACCTGGCGGAACGACTGGCGGACGCGGCGCTCCGGAGCGCGGGCTGAGGACGCTCTCCCGCCCGGGACGGTCGGCGGCGAGGAGCGTGCGGCACACCCGTGTCGCGCCGCTCGCCGCCGACGGCCGCCACCGGGCCGGCAGGGGCGGCGGGTCCGACAGGGGCGGCCGGGGCGGGAGGCCGGGACGGGAGGCGGGGGCGGGAGGCGGTTGCCGGCTTCGGCTGCGCGACGGCGCGGCGGCGGGTTAGCGTGCAGACTTCGGAGCGATCACCAACCGAGGGGGCACCGTGTCGGAGGAACTGCTGGTCGCCAAGATCAACCACGGCTTCGACCATCTGGACGCCGACGGGGACGGCCTGCTGACCGAGCGCGACCACGTCCTGATGGGGCATGCGGTGGCCCGCTCGCTCGGCCACGCCGAGGGGTCGGCGACGGAGGAACGGATCGTCGGCGCCTACCTGGCCATCTGGCGCGACCTGCACCTCGCCCACCTGCCGGAGGGCACCACGGCGGTCACCCGGGAGCAGTTCACCGCCTCGACCCTCTCGGTCGCCGACGACCCGGCCGCCGCACGGGCCGTCTTCGGGACGCTGGCCGAGGCGTTCCTGGCCGTCGCCGACGTGGACGGCAGCGGGACCGTCGACGCCGGCGAGTTCTTCGTCTTCCAGCGGGGCCACTTCTCCGCGCTCTCCCGCGACGACGCGGACGAGGCGTTCCGCCGGCTCGACCTGGACGGTGACGGGCGGCTCTCCGCTGCCGAATTCGTCTCCGGCATCGTCGAGTTCTGGACCAGTCGCGACCCCGACGCGCCCGGCAACTGGTGGGCCGGCAAGCCGTCCGCACTGTTCTGACCGACCCGGGCGGGTCGGCCGGGGGCGCGGGCGTCCCGGCGTAGGCTGGCCGGCATGCTCCTGTGGATCAACGGCCCGTTCGGCGGCGGCAAGACCCAGGTGTCGCACGAACTGCGGCGACGGCTGCCCGGCAGCGTGGTCTGCGACCCCGAGGAGGTCGGCTTCGGGCTGCACCGGATGACCCCCCGGCCACTGCGGGGAGACTTCCAGGACCTGCCCGCCTGGCGCCAGGGCGTGTACGAGGTGCTCGACCGCACGCTCGGCCACCACCGGGGCACGGTGATCGCGCCGATGACGGTCACCGAGCCCGCCTACCTCGCCGAGACCGTGGGCCGGCTGCGCGAACGAGGCCACGACGTCCGGCACTTCGCGCTCCTGGCCGAACGGGAGGAGGTGCTGCGACGGCTGCGCGAACGCGGGGCCGGGCACGCCGTGCGGCTGGTCGCCGGGAAGGACGCGCCACTGCGCCGGGAGAGCTTCGCGGTGTCGAGGCTCGACCACTGCCTGGACCGCCTCAGCCGCGACGAGTTCGGCGAACACGTCCGGACCGACCGCCTCACCGTGCCCCAGGTGGCCGAACACCTCGCCGCGGCAGCCGGGTTGACACTCACGCCGAACACCGACGGCCCGCTGCGCGGGCGCCTTCGACGCGCCCTGGTCGGGGTCCGGCACATCCGGTTCGTCTGAGCGGACGGCGGCCCGGCAGCGGCGGCCGGTCGACCGGCGGCACGAGCCCCACGGACGGCACCGGCGGCACGGACGGCGCGGACGGAGCGGACAAGGAAAGACGGGGGAAGACGTGCGTCGTTACATCCTCACCGGCACACCGGGCGCCGGAAAGACCACCCTGCTGGCAGAGTTGGCCCGCCGCGGCTACTCCGTCACGGCGGAGGCCGCCACCGACGTGATCGCCCGCCGGCAGGCCGCCGGGGATCCGGAGCCGTGGACGCGGGCCGGTTTCGTCGACGAGGTCGCCACCCTGCAGCGCGAGCGGGCGGCGACGGCGACGGCGCCCGGGGAGGTCCGGTTCCACGACCGGTCCCCGGTCTGCACCGAGGCCTTGCGCACCTTCCTCGACCGCCCCGCGTCCCCCGCGCTCACCGCCGAGCTGCGGCGCATCGGCGACGAACACGTCTACCGGAGCGAGGTGTTCTTCGTCCGCAACCTCGGCTTCGTCGAGCCGACGGCCGCCCGGCGGATCTCCTTCGAGGACGCGCTGACCTTCGAGCGGCTGCACGAGCGGGCCTACCGGGCGCACGGCTACCGGCTGATCGACGTCCCGGCAGCCGGGGTGGCCGAGCGGGCGGACCTGATCGAGGCGGTCCTCGCGCGCACCGCGCCGCACCGGTGAGGGCGAGCCACCGGACGAGGTGACGGGCAGGGTGACGGGCAGGGTGACCGACGAGGTTCCGGACGAGGTGAGGGACGGGACGGCGGACGCGGTCACGGGCCGGAGACCAGCTCCTTCCCGGATCCCCCTTGCAACCACTACGACTGGAGTACTATAACTGTCGTGGTCAGGGCGCGAGGCCCTCACCGAAACCCAAGGACGTGCATGCGCAAGCTCACCTACTACGTCGGCGCCACCCTCGACGGCTTCATCGCCGCGCCGGACGGCGACTTCGAGGTCCTCATGCAGTACGTCTCCGGCGACTTCCTCTCCTTCATGGTCGGCGAGTTCCCCGAGACCCTGCCCACGCCGGGCCGCACCGCACTGGGCGCGGCGGACGCTCCCAACAGGCGCTTCGACACCGTGCTCATGGGTCGCGGCACGTACGAACCGGGGCTGCCCCTCGGGCTCGCCAACCCCTACGCCCACCTGCGACAGCTGGTCTTCTCCCGCTCCCTGACGCAGAGCCCCGACCCTGCGGTCGAGGTCACGGCCGCCGACCCGCTGACCCGGGTCCGCGCACTCAAGCAGGAGGACGGCCTCGGCATCTGGCTGTGCGGGGGCGCCGATCTGGCCGGACAACTCCTCCCCGAGATCGACGAGTTGATCGTCAAGCAGTACCCGGTCGTGACCGGCTCGGGCATTCCGATGTTCCGCGCGGGCTTCGCGCCGCACACCTTCCGTCTCGAAGCGTCCCGCACCTTCGACAACGGGGTCGCCGTCCTCACTTACGCGAAGTCCGACTGACGCTCACCACCAGGCAGACACCCACGACCACGATCGCCCCACCCAGCAGGGTGGGGCCGGTCAGCGGCTCGGCCAGCACCAGCCAGCCGAGCAGCACCGCCACCACCGGGTTCACGTAGGCGTAGGTGGCGACCAGGGTCAGCGGCGCCGAGCGCAACAGCCACGCGTACGCGGTGTAGGCGACCAGCGAGCCGAACACGACCAGGAACCCGAGTGCCAGCCAGGACCGCCCGGAGACCTCGCCGAGGTCGAGCCCGTGCTGCTCACCGCGCACCAGTCCTATCAGCAGGTTGCCGAGCCCGCCGGCGAGCATCTGGTAGGCACTCGCGGCGAAGACGTTGCCGGGCATCCGGATCCGCTTCGCGGCGAACGACCCGAACGCCCAGGTGACCGTGCCGCAGACCACCGCGATCACGCCGCCGATCGCGATGTCGCCGCCGATCGCGGGCGCCGAGAGCACCCCCAGCCCGACCAGTCCGAACAGGACGCCGGCCAGTTCCACCGGCTTGGGCCGGTGGCCGTCCGCCGCCGTCAACAGGACCATCCACAGCGGCACCACGGCCACCACCAGCGCGGCCAGACCGGACGGGATCGAGTTCTCGCCGAGCACCACCAGGCCGTTCCCGCCGGTCAGCAGCAGCCCGCCGACCAGCGCGGAGGACCCCAGCTGCCGCAGGTCCACCCGGAGCCCCTCGCGCCCGTGGCGGAGCGCGACGAACCCGGCGAGCAGCAGGCCGGCGGTCAGGAACCGTGCCGCGGCGGAGAGGAAGGACGGCATCGTCTCCAGCGCGATCCGGATCGCCAGGTACGTCGACCCCCACACCACGTACACGATCCCGAGGGCCACCCACACCTGCCCTCCCAACCGCGCCGCCGCGGGACCGGCACCGGCGGGGCCCGCGTCGACGGGGCCGGCGCCGGCGGGACGGGCATCGGCGGGTGCGGCGGCGGAGGCCGCGCCCGGCTTGCCTGCGACGGGTGCTGTCATGGGTGTCCCCCTAAGACGGTACTGGCGTTCACCCGCCATGACACCGCATCAGCCGACCTGAACGCCAGTGGGTATCACCGGACGATCGACCGCCGGGCACCGAAAGCAGCCCCATCCGGACAAACCAGGCACCGGACGGCAGCCGGCGGCGGGGTGACGGCAGAGCAGCGGACGAGGCTGCAGACGAGGCTGCGGGCGGAGGCCGACGGGCGGCGCGCGGACTCCGGACCACGAACGACGACCGGGGGGTGGCGCCCGGCGGACGACGAGTGCTGGAATCTGTCACCCGCCGACGCCGTCCGTCGGCCGCCCGGTCCCGCAGGAGAGCCCCATGCCCACCGCCCCGCCCGCCCCCGACCTCCCCTTCTTCGTCTACGGCACGCTCCGCCCCGGCGGGCGCAACCACGCCGTGTACCTGGCGGGCCGGTGCGCCGAGGTCCGCGGCGCGGTCCTGGAAGGAGCGGCCCTGCACGAGGGACCGGGGTTCCCCTACGCGGTACCGGACGCCGCGCCCGGGCGGCGGATCGTCGGCGAACTCGTCACGGTCCGCCGGGGCGCGTACCCGGAGGCGCTCACCGCCCTGGACCGCCTGGAGGACTGCCGGACGGACGGCACCGGGGAGTACGTCCGGGAGCGGCTGGCCGTCCGGACCGCCGACGGCGGCACGGCGGAGGCGTGGGTGTACCTGGCCGGCCCGGACGTCGCCGCCCGGCTGCGCGCGCACCCCGCGCTGATCGCGTCCGGGGACTGGCTGCGGGCACGCTGAGGGCGCGGGCCCCGTCCTCGGCCCGCGCCCTCCCTCGCCGTCACGCCCTCAGGCCGTCACGCCCTCGCACCTCGGGCGTCAGCCCTTGCCCACGCCCGAGGCGACCCGGTCGCCGAGCGCCTTGTCGACGTTGCGCCAGTACTGCACCGCCCGGTCCAGCACCGGATCGCTGACCCCGCCCTTGAGGTGCCCGACGATGTTGGAGACCAGCCGGTCGCGCTCCGCGTCGTCCAGCACCTTGCGGACCATCGTGCCCGCCTGACCCCAGTCGTCGTCCTCGGCGTGCAGCGAGTAGGCCTCGCGCACCATGTCGCCGGAGGTCTGCCAGCCGGCGGACGGATCGTCGTAGACCTTCGGGTCCGCGGCCGGCCCGCCCTTGGAGTTGGGCGCGTACGGCGCCGCAGTACGGGCCGGGTCGAACCGCATCGGGCCGTCCTTGGCGTACGAGTGCACCGGGACGTGCGGCCGGTTCGGCGGCAGCTGCGCGTAGTTGGGACCGATCCGGTACCGGTGGGTGTCGGGGTAGGAGAAGATCCGGCCGAGCAGCATCTTGTCCGGCGAGACGCTGATCCCGGGCACCAGGTTGGCCGGTTCGAAGGCGGACTGCTCGATGTGGACGAAGTAGTCCTCGGGGTTGCGGTTCAGGGTCATCGTGCCGACCTTGACCAGGGGGTAGTCGCCGTGCGGCCAGACCTTGGTGAGGTCGAAGGGGTTGAACCGGTAACCGGGCGCCTCGTCGAACGGCATCACCTGCACGTACAGCGTCCAGGACGGCGGGTTGCCCCCGTCGATCGCCTGCCAGAGGTCCTCGCGGTGCAGGTCCGGGTCGGAGCCGGCCAGCCGGTCGGCATCGGCCTGGGTGAGGAACTCGACGCCCTGGTCGGTCTTGAAGTGGTACTTCACCCAGAACCGCTCGCCACCGGAGTTGATCCACATGTAGGTGTGCGAGCCGTACCCGTTCATGTGCCGGTACGACTTCGGAAGGCCGCGGTCCCCCATCAGCCAGGTGACCATGTGGGCGGACTCCGGCGAGAGCGTCCAGAAGTCCCACTGCATGTCGTGGTCGCGCAGACCGTTGTCCGTGCGCCGCTTCTGCGAGCGGATGAAGTCCTGGAACTTGATCGTGTCGCGGACGAAGAAGACCGGCGTGTTGTTGCCGACCAGGTCGTAGTTGCCGTCCTCGGTGTAGAACTTCAGCGCGAAGCCGCGCGGGTCGCGCCAGGTGTCCGGGCTGCCCTGCTCACCGGCGACGGTCGAGAACCGGGCCAGCATCTCCGTCCGCTTGCCCGGCTGGAACAACGTCGCCTTCGTGTAGCGGCTGACGTCCTCCGTCGTCTCGAAGACGCCGTACGCCCCGGACCCCTTCGCGTGCACCACCCGCTCCGGCACCCGTTCACGGTTGAACTGGGCCATCTTCTCGATCAGGTAGTGGTCGTGGAGCAGGATCGGGCCGTCCCTCCCCACCGTGAGCGAGTTGTCGTCGCTCGGCACCGGGATCCCGGCGTTGTTGGTGGTGTACGGGACCGCTGACTCGGACATGGTGCCCTCCGTTGCGTGCTGAGGTCCCCCCGGTCGACGCTAACCCCGCCCGGCAGGGCATGCACCCTGGCCACCCCCCGGACGGACAGCGCCAGGTAGGCTGCCCCGGGGCCGAAACCGCAAACCCGGCCGGCGGGCCCCGAGCCACCCCCGCAGATCCACAAGGAGCCCCCCGGTGCCCCAGCAGCCACCCCCGCTCACCGTCGTCGGGATCGGGGCGGACGGCTGGCCCGGCCTCGCCGGCACCGCGCGGGCCTCGCTGCGGACGGCCGAGGTGGTGATCGGCGGCCCCCGGCAGCTCGACCTCCTCCCCGCGGACGAGGTCTGCGCCGAACGGGTGCCGTGGCCGACCCCGCTGCGCCCGGCCGTCCCGGGGCTGCTCGCCCGGTACGCGGACCGCCGCGTCGCCGTCCTGGCCAGCGGCGACCCGATGTTCTACGGCATCGGCCGCACCCTCGCGGAGATCGCCGGCCCCGACCGGCTGCGCGTCCTGCCGCACCCCTCCTCCGTGACGTACGCCTGTGCCCGGCTCGGCTGGCCGCTGGAGTCCACCGAGGTCGTCAGCCTGGTCGGCCGCCCCCTGGACGCCCTGCGCCTCGCCCTCAACCCCGGGCGCCGCCTGCTCGTCCTCAGCGCCGACGCCGACGGGCCCGGTGCCGTCGCCGCGCTGCTCACCGCGAGCGGCTTCGGCGCCGCCCGGCTGCGGGTGCTGGAACAGCTCGGCGGCCCCGCCGAACGGCAGCTCGACGGGCCCGCCGACGGCTGGCCGCACCCGCCCGGCGACCGGCTCAACCTGATCGCGGTCGACCTCGGCGACACCGGCCCCCGCACCCCGGTCGTCCCCGGCCTGCCCGACGGCGCGTACGAGAACGACGGCCAGCTGACCAAACGCCACGTCCGTGCCGCCACCCTGGCCACCCTCGCGCCCGTCCCCGGCGAACTGCTCTGGGACGTCGGCGGCGGCTCCGGGTCGATCGCGATCGAGTGGCTGCGGGCGCACCGCGACAACCGGGCCGTCACCGTCGAACGCGACCCCGTCCGGGCCGAGCGGATCGCCCGCAACGCCGCCGCGCTCGGTGTCCCCCGGCTGCGTGTCGTCACCGGCGCCGCACCCGCCGCGCTCGCCGGGCTGCCCGCCCCCGACGCGGTGTTCGTCGGCGGCGGGCTCACCGCGCCCGGTCTGCTGGACGCCTGCTGGACCGCGCTGGCGCCGGGCGGGCGGCTGGTCGCCAACACCGTGACCCTGGAGTCGGAGGCACTGCTCACCGAGTGGTACCGGCGGCACGGCGGCGAGCTGCTGCGGCTCGCCGTCGCCCACGCCGTCCCGGTCGGCGGCTTCACCGGCTGGCGCCAGGCCATGCCGGTCACCCAGTGGTCCGCCGCCAAGCCTGCCGCCCAGTCCCTCACCCCCCGGGAGAACGCCTCGTGACCGTCCACTTCATCGGGGCCGGCCCCGGCGCCGCCGACCTGATCACCCTGCGCGGCCAGCGGATCCTGGCCCGCGCCGAGGTCTGCCTCTACGCGGGCAGTCTGGTGCCTCGCGAGCTGCTGGACGAGTGCCCGCCGGGCGCCCGCCTGGTCGACACCGCCAACCTCAACCTCGACCAGATCGTCGAGGAGCTGGTCCGCGCCCACCGGGCCGGACAGGACGTGGCCCGCCTGCACTCCGGCGACCCGTCCGTGTTCAGCGCCGTCGCCGAGCAGATGCGCCGGCTCGACGCGGCCGGCGTCCCGTACGAGGTCGTACCCGGCGTGCCGGCCTTCGCCGCCGCGGCCGCCGCCCTCAAGCGCGAGCTGACGGTGCCGACCGTCGGCCAGACCGTCATCCTCACCCGGATCGCCAAGCGCGCCACCCCCATGCCGGAGGGCGAGGACCTCGCCACCCTCGGCCGCAGCGGCGCCCTGCTCGTCCTGCACCTGGCCGCCGGGTACGTCGACGACGTGGTGGAGCAGCTGCTGCCGCACTACGGCGCCGACTGCCCGGCCGCCGTCGTCGCGATGGCCAGCCGGCCGGACGAGCTGGTGCTGCGCGGCACCGTCGGCTCGATCGCCGGGCAGCTGAAGGAGACGGGCGTGGTCCGCACCGCGGTGATCATCGTCGGCCGGACCCTCGCCGCCGAGCAGTTCCGCGACAGCCACCTCTACTCGGCGGACCGCGAGCGCCCGCACGAGCCCTGCGGGTCGTAGTGGCGCCCCACCTGCTCGTCCTCGGCGGGACGACCGAGGCGCGGACGCTCGCCGCCGCCCTGGCCGGCTCGCCTCTCAGGGTCACCAGCTCCCTCGCCGGGCGGGTCGCGGACCCGCGGCTGCCCGTCGGCGAGGTCCGGATCGGCGGCTTCGGCGGCCCGGACGGACTCGCCGCGTGGCTGCGCGCCGAACGGGTGGACGCCGTGGTCGACGCCACCCACCCGTTCGCCGCCGTCATGTCCCGCAACGCCGCCGAGGCCGCCGCCGCGACCGGTGTGCCGCTGCTCGCACTGCGCCGCCCCGGCTGGACGCCGGTGGAGGGCGACCGCTGGCACCCGGCCGCCTCCCTCGCCGCCGCGGCGGAGCTGCTTCCCCCGCTCGGCCGACGGATCCTGCTCACCACCGGACGGCAGGGCATCGGCGCGTTCGCCCACCTCGACGGTCTGCACTTCACGGCCCGGTCGGTCGATCCGCCCGAGCCGCCGGTGCCCGCCTCGCTCCACGTCCTGCTGGACCGCGGCCCGTTCACGCTGGAGGGCGAACGCGCGCTGCTCCGCGAGCACCGCATCGACGTCGTGGTCACCAAGGACAGCGGCGGCGCGGCCACCGCCCCCAAGCTCACGGCCGCCCGTGAGCTGGCCCTGCCCGTGGTGGTCGTGGAGCGTCCGCCGCTCCCGGCCGGCGTCCCGGTCGTGGAGACCGTCGGAGCCGCGCAGGAGTGGATCACCGGGCTCGGCCCGAGGGCCTAGGCCCGCGTCCGCCCCTCGAAAACCCGGTGCCGTGGGCCGACCGCCCTGCGAGCATGATCCGATGGACGCCTACGATCGCGCCGACGCCGCGCGGACCGAACCCCTCCGCACCGCCGACGAGCGTGCCACCCTGGTCACCTTCCTGGACCACCAGCGGGCCACCTTCGTGATGAAGTGCGCCGGACTGACCACCGAACAGCTCCGCGCCCGCCCCCTCGCGCCCTCCGCCCTCTCGCTGCTCGGCCTGGCCCGCCACCTCGCCGAGGTCGAGCGCGGCTGGTTCCGCAACGTCCTCGCCGACGAGGCCGTGCCCGGCTACTGGAAGCGCCCCGACGGGAGCTTCAGCGAGTTCGACGTCGAGGACGCCGATCCGGAGGAGGCCTTCGCCGTCTGGCGCGGCGAGTGCGAGCACGCCCGGCAACTCGTCGCCGCCACGGAGTCGTTGGGCTTCGTCGGGCACTACCGGGGGAGCACCGGGGCCGACGGCGACGACGCCTACTCGCTCCGCTGGATCCTCACCCACATGATCGAGGAGTACGCCCGCCACAACGGCCACGCCGACCTCCTCCGCGAACACCTCGACGGCCGCACCGGCGAGTGAACACGCCGGTGCCCGGCCCGGGATCCTCCGATCCCGGGCCGGGCACCGAACCGACGTGCCGACGGACGCGCTCCGTCAGATGTCGCGGAAGGTCTCGATCTGCGCGCCGATGGAGTTGAGGCGCTCGGCGAGGTCCTCGTAGCCGCGGTTGATGACGTAGACGTTGCGCAGCACCGAGGTGCCCTTGGCGGCGAGCATCGCCAGCAGGATGACGACCGCGGGGCGCAGGGCCGGCGGGCAGACCATCTCGGCGGCGCGCCAGCGGGTCGGGCCCTGGACGAGGACGCGGTGCGGGTCGAGCAGCTTGATGTCCGCACCGAGACGGGTGAGTTCGGTGAGGTAGATGGCGCGGTTGTCGTAGACCCAGTCGTGGATCATCGTGGTGCCGTGGGCGGCCGCGGCGATCGCGGCGAAGAACGGCACGTTGTCGATGTTGATGCCGGGGAACGGCATCGGGTGGATGGTGTCGACCGGCGCGGTCAGCTTGGACGGGCGGACGGTGAGGTCGACCAGCCGGGTGCGGCCGTTGTGGGCGGGGTACTCGGCGGTGCGGTCGTAGTCGAGGCCCATGCCCTCCAGCACCGCGAGCTCGATCTCCAGGAACTCGATCGGCACCCGGCGGATGGTCAGCTCGGAGCCGGTCACGACGGCGGCGGCCAGCAGGCTCATCGCCTCCACCGGGTCCTCGGCGGGGGTGTAGTCGACGTCGCAGGTGATCTCGGGGACCCCGTGGACGGTGAGGGTGGTGGTGCCGACGCCCTCGATCCTGACGCCCAGCTTCTCCAGGAAGAAGCAGAGGTCCTGGACCATGTAGTTGGGCGAGGCGTTGCGGATGACGCTGACGCCGTCGTGGCGGGCGGCGGCGAGCAGGGCGTTCTCGGTGACCGTGTCCCCGCGCTCGGTCAGCACGATCGGCCGGTCCAGCGGAGTGCCGGGCTGGACGGAGGCGTGGTAGGCACCGCCGGTGGTGGCGACCTCCAGGCCGAAGCGGCGCAGCGCGGTCAGGTGGGGCTGGACGGTGCGGGTGCCGAGGTCGCAGCCGCCGGCGTAGGGGATGGCGAACCGGTCGGCGCGGTGCATCAGCGGGCCGAGGAACATCAGCACGCTGCGGGTGCGGCGGGCGGCCTCGACGTCCATGCCGTCGAGGTCGAGCTCGACGGGCGGGGTGAGTTCGAGGTCGCGGCCGTCGTTGGTCCAGCGGCTCTTGACGCCGATGCTGTTGAGCACTTCGAGGATGCGGTAGACCTCCTCGATGCGGGCGACGCTGCGCAGGGTGGTGCGGCCGGTGGTGAGCAGCGAGGCGCAGAGGATGGCCACGCAGGCGTTCTTGCTGCTGCGGACGTCGATCGCGCCGGAGAGCCGGGTGCCGCCGGCGACCCGCAGGTGCATCGGGCCGGCGTAGCCGAGGGAGACGATCTCGCTGTCGAGCGCTTCGCCGATGCGGGCGATCATCTCAAGGCTGACGTTCTGCTTGCCCTGTTCGATGCGGTTGACCGCGCTCTGGCTGGTGCCGAGGGCCTCGCCGAGCTGAGCCTGGGACCAACCGCGGTGCTGACGCGCGGTGCGGATGAGGGTGCCGATACGGGTGAGATAGTCGCCTGTCACCTGCCAGACCATATCTCATGACTGAGATAGCGCCAGGATCGGCCTCCCATGTGACGCGACATTTGTCCGCTTCCCTCCCCGTATGAGCGTCAGATCTTCACATCACAGCGAAGTTCTTATGACACGACCGAGACAGAAGGAGCCGTCAGCAGACCCGACGGCTCACCGACGGCGGCGCGACCCGGCTCGACCCCGGACCCGGACCGTGGAACCGGACCGCCACTCGCGCACCGACGCGATCAGCGCGGAATTCGGGAACGCGCGCCGGTCGGTGGCCGCCGCGGACGGGAAGTGGCCGCCGTCGTCCCGACAGGGCTCCTGCGCGAGTACCGGCAGCGGGAGGAGCGCGAGCTGATGCGCCTCGTCGAGGAGCGCCGGGACGAGGGTGATCTCCACCGTCGGCGGTGGCCTGCCCCTTGTCCTCGCGGTCAGGGTCGGCCACCGCTCGGAGATCTACCGCGACTGACGGGCACCCCGCCGGAGCGGGGTGCCCGGGGGTCGGACCCCGAGGGGCCGCGGCCGGGAGGTCAGGCCTCGGGGTAGCGGCGGGGGGTCCAGGTGACGTCGGGGTGGGGGGACCGGGTGACGTGCCGGGTCTGGGAGGAGCCGACGAGGAGGACGGTGCGCATGTCGACCTCGGCCGGGTCCAGGTCGGCGAGGCGTACGGTGCGGACGCGCTCGGTGGGGCCGCCGACGTCGCGGGCCATGACCACCGGGGTCTCCGGGGCCCGGTACTCCAGCAGGAGGTCGCGGGCACGGCCGACCTGGGTGGTGCGGGACTGCGAGCCGGGGTTGTAGAGCGCGAGGACGAGATCGGCCTCGGCGGCGGCCCGCAGACGACGGGCGACGACGTCCCAGGGCTTGAGTCGGTCGGAGAGGGAGACCACCGCGTAGTCGTGGCCGAGCGGGGCGCCCGCCCGGGAGGCGGCGGCGTGCGCGGCGGTCATGCCGGGGACGATCCGGACCGGCACCTCGCGGTAGGCCTCCTCGCAGGCGACCTCCAGGACGGCGGTGGCCATCGCGAAGACGCCCGGGTCGCCGGAGGAGACGACCGCGACCCGGTGGCCGCGGCGGGCCAGGTCGAGGGCGAACTCGGCGCGCTCGGACTCCACCTTGTTGTCGGAGCCGTGCCGCGCCTGACCGGGGCGCACCGGCACCCGGTCCAGGTAGGTGGTGTAGCCGACCAGGTCGGTGGCGGCCGACAGGGCGCCGCGCGCCTCGGGGGTGAGCCAGAGCGGGCCGGCCGGGCCGGTGCCGATCACGGTCACACTGCCCGGGCCCTCCAGGGCCGGCGCCGGGGGCTCCAGCGGCGCGACCCTGCTGGGCAGCACGGCGACCGCGAAGTAGGGGACGGTCCCGGCGTCGACCGAGGCCAGCGGGGCGGTCCGCTCGCCCTCCATGAACGCGCGCTCGACGTACTGGGCGTCGTCGAGGCGGCCGGCCCGCTCCAGGGCGCGGCGCACGGCCGGGAAGGTGCGGCCGAGCTTCATGACGACGGCGGAGTCGGCGGCGGCGATCCGCGCGGTCAGCTCCTCCTCGGGCAGCGTGCCCGGGATGACGGTGAGCGTCTCGTCGGCCTCGGTGAGCGGCATGCCCAGCCGGGCGGCCGCGGCGCTGACCGACGTCACGCCGGGCACCACCTCGGTCGGGTAGCGGTCCGCGAGGCGCTTGTGCATGTGCTGGTAGGAGCCGTAGAAGAACGGGTCCCCCTCGGCCAGCACCACGACGTCGCGGCCGGCGTCCAGGTGGGCGGCCAGCCGGTCGGCGGCCTCCGTGTAGAAGTCGTCCAGCGCACCCCGGTAGCCGCCGGGATGGTCGGTGGTCTCCACCGTGAGCGGGTAGACCAGCTTCTCCTCGATCTGACCGACCGTCAGGTAACGCTCGGCGATGGACCGGGCGATCGAACGGCCGTGCCGCGCGCTGTGGTAGGCCACGACGTCGGCCTTGCCGATGAGTTCGGCGGCGCGGACGGTCACCAGCGACGGGTCACCGGGGCCCAGGCCGACCCCGTAGAGCCGGCCGGTCGTCACGCTGTCGTCCTGATGGTTCGTCACTCTTCTTCGCTCGCAATCGCGTTGATCGCAGCGGCGGCCATCGCGCTGCCGCCGCGCCGGCCGCGCACCACCAGGTGCTCCAGGCCGGCGGGGTGCACGGCCAGGGCCTCCTTGGACTCGGCCGCGCCGATGAATCCGACCGGCACACCGATCACCGCCGCCGGGCGCGGGGCGCCGGCCTCGATCATCTCCAGCAGGCGGAAGAGCGAGGTCGGCGCGTTGCCGACGGCGACCACCGCGCCCTCCAGCCGGGGCAGCCACAGCTCCATCGCGGCGGCGCTGCGGGTGTTGCCCATCGCGCGTGCCAGCTCGGGCACGGACGGGTCGGTGAGGGTGCAGACCACCTCGTTGTCGGCGGGCAGCCGCTTGCGGGTGACGCCGCTGGCGACCATGTTGACGTCGCAGAGGATCGGCGCGCCGGCGCGCAGGGCGGCACGGGCGGAGGCGACCACGCCGGGCGAGTACACCAGGTCCTCGACCAGGTCGACCATGCCGCAGGCGTGGATCATCCGCACGGCGACCTGGGAGACGTCCGCGGGGAGCGCGGCGAGGTCGGCCTCGGCCCGGATGGTGGCAAAGGACTGGCGGTAGATGGACGCGCCGTCCTTCTCGTACTCGATCACTTGGTGGTCCTCCTGGCCGCGGCGACCGCCACGGCCGTCTCCTCGTTCGTCAGATCGTTCACCGGGTCGTTCACCGGGTCGTTCGTGGGACTGCTCGCAGGGCTGCCCGTCGGGCTGCCCGCGGGACCGCCGGGCGGCTCCGGAGCGGTGCCGGACACCCTCACCCGGTAGCCCCGCCCGGTCGCCAGCACGTCCACCCAGCGTCCCGCCGGGTGGCCGCAGCGCCGCTCGCAGCCGGACCAGTGCACCGGCAGGACGCCGGTACCGGCCGGGGCGGCCGGCGCCACGGGGCCCGCCACCGCGGGGCTCGGCACCACGACGACCGGAGCCGCCGTCGCGTCCAGCGCCCGCGCCGCGTCCGTCCGGACGTCCGCGAGCGACTTGGCGCAGCCCGGCAGCCCGGTGCAGGCCGTGGCCCGGTCCCAGGCCGAGCCCGGCTCGGTACGGTACCCGGCCGCCGTCAGGGCGGGCAGCCGGTCGGCCGGGGCACCCGGCAGGACGGCACCGCGCCACGGGGTGAGCCGGAGCTCCCCCTCGGCGGCGGCGGCCAGGACGCGCCACTGCGCGGCGGTGGCCCGGCCGAACCGCAGTCCGACGGAGAGCCCGCCGGGCAGCGCGCCGAGCGGCACCGGCAGTCCGGGCAGGTCGGGCAGCGGGACGTCGCCGGGCGGCAGCAGGCCGGGGACCTCACGCAGGTGCCAGGCCCCTGCCCCGGAGACGCGCAGGGCCTCCAGGAAGGAACGGGCGGCGTCCAGCGCCGCCTCCACCGCCCGGGCGGCGGGGACGGCGCGCGCGGTGGCGGCCCTGCCGAGGCGCAGCAGGGCGGTCCCGTCCCGGCCTGCGATCAATGTCACATCGGCGTCCAGCGCGGCGACGTCGCCGCGGCCGTCGTCCAGCGCGAACAGGAACTTGCCGGAGAGGCCGGTCGCCCACGGGCTCGCGCAGAGGCCGGCGTCCAGCGCGCGGGCCCAGGCGTGCACGTCGACGCCGGTGCGACCGCCGTCCGACGGGCCGGGCGAGGCCACGATGTTGCGCACCCGCTCGTGCGTGTCCGAGGGCAACAGGCCGGCGGCGCGCAGCCGTTCGCCGAGTTCGCCGCCGCAGTCCGGAGCCAGTCCGCGCAGCTGGACGTTGCCGCGCGAGGTGGTCTCCAGCGCGCCGTCGCCGAGCGCCTCCGCGGCGTCGGCCAGCGCCACGGCCTGACGGACCGTCAGAAGTCCGCCCGGCAGGCGGACCCTGGCCAGGGCGCCGTCGTCGGCGGTGTGCAGACGAAGCGCCCCCGGACAGACGTCCGCACGCCCCCGGTCGGGCACGGCGGCGCCCGGCGTGACGGCGTCGGATGTCGGTGGCATGGCGGCGAGCATACCGATGATCCGATCGGATGCCGCCGTACCGAAGGTCACAGCACCGAGCCGGACCCGGTGCCGGAAGAGCGCCTTGCCGAAGGGCACTCCCCCAGGTCAGCCACACCCCGTACGATGCTGGCGGGCGGTCCCCGCAGGCCGCCCACACGCCAGCGACGGCGCAGGGGAGGAAACCGGTGCGAGCCCGGTGCGGTCCCGCCACTGTGACCGCGGTCCACCGGAACGCCGGGAGACCGCGGGAGCCAGGAACTCCTGCCGTCCTCCACCGGCCCGGGGCGCGGACCCCGAGGAAGGCTCGAAAAGCCATGCGCCGCCGCATGCCCGCTCCCGCGGTCCGGTCCACCGTGACTCGGCCGCTCCCCCTCCCTGCCCCAGGCGGGCCGGAGGGATCCGCCGGGCTCCCGGACCCGCCGTTGACGCACGCCCTCCCTGCCCGCCGCCGGGCCGGAGGGGCCCCCGCTCCGGTGTTCCGCCGTCCTTCGCCAGTCGCTCGTCACTCGTCACATTCCACGCCGGCGTGCCCTTCGGCTCGGGGCGCCTCCGAGGCCGGGAGGGCCTTCGCATGATCCTGCTGCTGTCGACCTCCGACACCGACCTGCTCAGCGCCCGCTCCGCCGAGGGACCGGTGCGCTACCGGCTCGGCAACCCGGCCCGGCTCACGCCCGAGGACCTGCCCGCCCTGGTCGACGGCACCGACCTGGTCGTGGTCCGCCTGCTCGGCGGACGCCGTGCCTGGCAGGAGGGCCTGGACGCGCTGCTGGCCGGCCCCCGCCCCGTCGTCGTCCTGACCGGCGAACAGGCGCCCGACGCCCAGCTGATGGAGCTGTCCACCGTGCCGGCCGGCATCGCCGCCGAGGCCCACGCCTACCTGGCGCACGGCGGCGCGGCCAACCTCGCCGAGCTGGCCGCCTTCCTCTCCGACACCGTGCTGCTCACCGGCCACGGCTTCGCGCCGCCCGCCTCCGCCCCCGCCTGGGGACCGCTGGAGCGCACCGCCCGCACCGACAGCGGCCCGGTCATCGCCGTGCTCTACTACCGCGCCCACCACATGAGCGGGAACACCGCCTTCGTCGAGACGCTCTGCCGGGCGATCGAGGACCGGGGCGCGCAGGCCCGGGCGTACTACTGCGCCTCGCTGCGCGGCGCCGAGGACGACCTGCTGGCCGCCCTCGGCGAGGCCGACGCCCTCGTCACCACCGTGCTGGCCGCCGGCGGCACCCGCCCGGCCGACGCGCAGGCCGGCGGCGACGAGGAGGCCTGGGACGCCGGCGCGCTCGCCGCGCTGGACCGGCCGATCCTCCAGGCGCTCTGCCTGACCTGGTCGCGCGCCCAGTGGGAGGCCAGCGACGACGGCCTCTCGCCGCTGGACACCGCCACCCAGATCGCCGTGCCCGAGTTCGACGGCCGCCTGATCACCGTCCCGTTCTCCTTCAAGGAGCTGGACGAGGACGGCCTCACCGTCTACGCCGCCGACCCCGAGCGCGCCGCCCGGGTCGCCGGCATCGCCGTCTCCCACGCCCGCCTGCGGCACATCCCGGCCGCCGAGCGCCGGCTCGCGCTCGTCCTCTCCGCCTACCCGACCAAGCACGCCCGGGTCGGCAACGCGGTCGGCCTGGACACCCCGGCCAGCGCGGTGCGGCTGCTGACCGCGCTGCGCGAGGAGGGCATGGACCTGGGCACCGGCCTGCCCGGGCTCGACGAGTCGGCCGAGGGCCAGCACGAGGGCGACGCCCTCATCCACGCGCTGATCGCCGCCGGCGGTTACGACCAGGACTGGCTCACCGAGGACCAGCTGGCCCGCAACCCCGTCCGTATCCCGGCCGCCGACTACCGCCGCTGGTACGCGGGCCTGCCCGAGGCGCTGCGCACCCGGGTCGAGGAGCACTGGGGCCCGGCCCCCGGCGAGCTGTACGTCGACCGCTCGCAGAACCCGGACGGCGACATCGTGCTCGCCGCCGTCCGCTCCGGCAACCTGCTCGTCCTCATCCAGCCCCCGCGCGGGTTCGGCGAGAACCCGGTCGCGATCTACCACGACCCGGACCTCCCGCCGTCCCACCACTACCTGGCCGCCTACCGCTGGATCGCGGCCGAGCAGGCCGACGGCGGCTTCGGCGCCCACGCGGTGGTCCACCTCGGCAAGCACGGCAACCTGGAGTGGCTGCCCGGCAAGACCGCCGCGCTCTCCGCCGAGTGCGGCCCCGACGCCGCCCTCGGCGACCTGCCGCTGGTCTACCCCTTCCTGGTCAACGACCCGGGCGAGGGCACCCAGGCCAAGCGTCGCGCCCACGCCACCCTGGTCGACCACCTCGTCCCGCCCATGGCCCGCGCCGACTCCTACGGCGACATCGCGCGCCTGGAGCAGCTGCTCGACGAGCACGCCAACATCGCCGCGATGGACCCGGCCAAGCTGCCCGCGATCCGCGCCCAGATCTGGACGCTGATCCAGGCCGCCAAGCTCGACCACGACCTCGGCCTGGACGAGCGCCCCGAGGACGACGGCTTCGACGACTTCCTGCTGCACGTCGACGGCTGGCTCTGCGAGATCAAGGACGCCCAGATCCGGGACGGCCTGCACGTCCTGGGCCAGGCCCCGGCCGGCACCGACCGGGTCAACATCGTGCTCGCCATCCTGCGCGCCCGGCAGATCTGGGGCGGCGTCAACGCCCTGCCCGGCCTGCGCGAGGCGCTCGGCCTGGACGAGTCCGCGCTCACCCTCGGTGCCACCGACGCGGCCGAGGCCGCGGCGCGCGAGCTGGTCGAGGCGATGGAGGCCGAGGACTGGGCCCCGGAGGCGGTCGAGAAGGTCACCGCCGAGCTGCCGGAGCAGGTCCGTACGGCGGTCCGCGAGGTGCTGGACTTCGCGGCCGCCCAGGTGGTGCCGCGGCTGGCCGCCACCACCGGCGAGCTGGACGCCGTGCTGCACGCGCTGCGCGGCGGCTTCGTCCCGGCCGGGCCGTCCGGCTCGCCGCTGCGCGGGCTGGTCAACGTGCTGCCGACCGGCCGCAACTTCTACTCCGTCGACCCGAAGGCCGTGCCCAGCAAGCTCGCCTGGGAGACCGGGCAGGCCCTGGCCGCCTCGCTGGTCGAGCGCTACCGGGCCGACAACGACGGCGCCTGCCCGCCGTCGGTCGGGCTCTCGCTCTGGGGCACCAGCGCCATGCGCACCGCCGGCGACGACATCGCCGAGGCCTTCGCGCTCCTCGGCGTCCGCCCCGTCTGGGACGACGCCTCACGCCGGGTCACCGGCCTGGAGCCGATCTCCCTGGAGGAGCTGGGCCGCCCGCGCATCGACGTCACGCTGCGCATCTCCGGCTTCTTCCGGGACGCCTTCCCGCACGTGGTCGCCCTGCTGGACGACGCCGTCCGGCTCGCCGCCGCCCAGGAGGAGGCGGAGGCCGACAACTACGTCCGCGCGCACGTCCAGGCCGACCTCGCCGTCCACGGCGACGAGCGCAAGGCCACCGTCCGCGTCTTCGGCTCCCGTCCGGGGACGTACGGCGCGGGCCTGCTCCAGCTGATCGACAGCCGCGACTGGCGCACCGACGCCGACCTCGCCGAGGTGTACACGGTCTGGGGCGGCTACGCGTACGGGCGCGGGCTGGACGGGCGGCCGGCCCGCGAGGAGATGGAGACCGCGTACAAGCGGATCACCGTCGCCGCCAAGAACACCGACACCCGCGAGCACGACATCGCCGACTCGGACGACTACTTCCAGTACCACGGCGGCATGGTGGCCACCGTGCGCGCCCTCACCGGCAAGTCGCCGACCGCGTACATCGGCGACTCGACCCGGCCGGAGACGGTCCGCACCCGGACCCTCACCGAGGAGGCGGCCCGGGTGTTCCGCGCCCGGGTGGTCAACCCGCGCTGGATCGAGGCGATGCGCCGCCACGGCTACAAGGGCGCCTTCGAGATGGCGGCCACCGTCGACTACCTGTTCGGGTACGACGCCACGACCGGTGTGGTCGCGGACTGGATGTACGAGAAGCTCACCCAGGAGTACGTGCTGGACCCGGTCAACCGGGAGTTCCTGGCGGACGCCAACCCGTGGGCGCTGCACGGCATCAGCGAGCGCCTGCTGGAGGCGGCGAGCCGCGGGCTCTGGGAGAAGCCGGACCCGGAGCTGATCGAGCAGCTGCAGGCGGCGTTCCTGGAGACCGAGGGTGACCTGGAGGGCGAGGAGGGCTGATCCGCCCCGGGCGGTTCCCGCCCGTCGCCCCCACCGTCCGGTGGTGTCCCCCGTGCGGCGGCCCCCCGGCCCCCCGGGGGGGGGCCCGC
>NZ_JBEXNT010000015.1:0-25399 GCF_040611255.1 Kitasatospora sp. NPDC002965
GCGCCCACCGCGATCCGCACGTTCATGAAGTGGGGCGACGACATCCCCGCGAAGTTCGACCTCTCCTCGCTGCGGGTCCTGGGCAGCGTCGGCGAGCCGATCAACCCCGAGGCGTGGATCTGGTACCGCGAGCACATCGGCGGCGGCAAGGCCCCGATCGTCGACACCTGGTGGCAGACCGAGACCGGCGCCATGATGATCAGCCCACTGCCCGGCGTCACCGAGACCAAGCCCGGCTCCGCCCAGCGCGCGCTCCCCGGCATCGGCGCCACCGTCGTCGACGACGAGGCCCGCGAGGTCCCCAACGGCTCCGGCGGCTACCTCGTCCTCACCGAACCCTGGCCGTCCATGCTCCGCACCATCTGGGGCGACGACCAGCGCTACATCGACACCTACTGGTCGCGGTTCGAGGGCCGCTACTTCGCCGGTGACGGCGCCAAGAAGGACGAGGACGGCGACATCTGGCTGCTCGGCCGGGTCGACGACGTCATGCTCGTCTCCGGCCACAACATCTCGACCACCGAGGTCGAGTCGGCCCTGGTCGGACACCCCTCCGTGGCCGAGTCCGCCGTGGTCGGCGCCGCCGACGCCACCACCGGCCAGGCGATCGTCGCCTTCGTCATCCTCCGCGGCACCGCCACCGACAGCCCCGAGCTGGTCGAGGAGCTGCGGGCACACGTCGGCCGCACCCTCGGCCCGATCGCCAAGCCGAAGCAGATCAAGGTCGTCGGCGAGCTCCCGAAGACCCGCTCCGGCAAGATCATGCGCCGCCTGCTGCGCGACATCGCCGAGGGCCGCGAGATCGGCGACACCACCACCCTCGCCGACTCCACCGTGATGAACCTCATCCAGGCCCAGCTCCCCCCGGCGGCCAGCGAGGGCTGACCGGGCCGACCGGCCGAGAACGCCGGAAGACCCGGAGACCACGGTGCCCCCGGGCGGTTGCGACCGCCCGGGGGCACCGTTGTCGGAGACGGCGGGGGTGGACCGGTGACCCCCGGCGGCCGGCCCGTCAACCGCCCCGGCGCTCGGCGACCAGCGTGCGCAGGGTCTCGTAGGCGCCCTGGACCAGGCTCCGGCTGCGCAGCGGCAGCGCGCCGGCCATCACCGCGATCCCGACCTGGGCACGCGGGCTGAACCCGACGAAGGTGGTGGACCTCCGGGTGACCCCTGCGTGGTAGACCAGTTCGTCGCCCATCGTGCCCACGGCGCCCATCGTGCCCTCGGTGCCCAGCGCGCCCTCGGTGCCCAGCGCGCCCTCCATGCCCTGCGCACCGGCGCCCGACTCCGCCGGGGACTCCGGACCCGACCGGGCCGCCGAGCGCGACGAGCCCGCCGGTTCTGCCGCGTCCGTCCCGTCCGAAGGATCCTCGGGATCCGCCGGACCCCGGTGTGACCACAACGCGCGGTGGTTCCAGCCCAGACAGATCCGGGGGCCGCCGCGCCGCCCGCCGGTGCGCGGCCGACGCACCTCGCCCAGCGCCGTCCGCAGCACGGCCGCGTCGGCCCGCTCGGGGAGCGGCACGGCGTCCAGTGCCAGGTTCGCCTGCAGGTAGCGGAGCATGTCGTCCGCCGTGGAACGGAGCGCGGCGGCGCCCGGGAGGGCGGGCAGCCGGAAGGACGGCACGCGCCTACCGCGCCGGTAGCCGGCGTCCTCCTCGCGGCCGGGACCGCAGGAGGTGTCCACCAGCCCCAGCGGGCCGCAGACCCTGGCGGCGAGCAGATCGTCATACCGCTGTCCGGCCGCGTTGGCCAGCAGGAGTCCGAGCAGGCCGCAGCCGAGGTTGGAGTACCGCACCTGCGCACCCGGGGTTCCTCGGACCGCCGTCCGGGGCAGCGCCCGGAGGAGGTGGGCCGGACCGAAGGTGGCGTACGGGCGGGTGAACCAGCGCGGGGCCACCGCGGGAAGCAGCCCGTCCGGCAGCCGGGGCAGCCCCGAGGTGTGGGTGGCCAGGTGGAGCAGGGTGATCGGCCGCTCGTGCGGGTAGCCGGGGGCGGCGTCGGCGGGCAGGTAACGGTCGATCGGATCGTCGTAGCCGACCTCGCCGCGGGCCGCCATCTCGGCGAGCAGCAGCCCGGTGAAGGTCTTGGTGACCGAGCCGAGCTCGAAACGGGTGTCGGCACGAACCGGGCGTTCGACGGAGCGGTCGACGTGCCCGCGGCAGGCGACCGTCCGCTCGTCCCCACGGATCACCACCACGGCGGCACCGCCACCCGGGGCGGCGGCCCGGAAGAGCGGGCGGAGCAGGCGGTCGAGGTCCGGCCCGGGCTCGGAGGCAGAGGCAGAGGCAGAGGGAGCGGCCGAACCGGAGGCGGAACCGGAGCCCGGGCCGGGCCGATGGCCGGGCAGGCGGTCCGGCCGGTCGTCCGGCCGGTGGTCGGACGAGGCGTCGGGACCGGGCGAGCGGTGGAGGGCGCCGTCCATCACCGCGGGCTCCGGTGGGAGGGCCGCGACGGGAGTCGTAAGAGGGGTGGTCCGGGCATGGTGGTGCCTCCCGAGGAGGAAGGGAACGGGGCTGGACACCGGCCGGGCTGAACCGGGCCGGCGCCTGCGGTCGACGATAGGGAGCGGTTCACCCGTCTGCATGCCGCAGACTCCGTTCGGGTGTCGCACCTCCGTTCGGACGGGTGCAGAACAGGCCGCCCAGTCCTAAGTCCTGAAGTATGACAATCCGGACGTCGCCTTGCCGTTCCCGCTAGAATGTCAACGACGCATCAAGATTCCGCGTCACAGGGCGCGCCGGGAAGTCTGGTCGGCACTGCACCACAGGTGCATCCGGACACCGTTTCCCCGCCCCAGGAGGTCCCTCGTGGCCAGCCAGCCGCCCGCCCAAGAGCCGACGACCCGACGCCGCCAGCTCCTCGGCAGGCTGTCCCTCCCCGAGCGCACGTACATCACCGACGCCCTGCGGACGGAGACGGTCGGCGGCATCCTGCTGCTGATCGCCGCGGTGATCGCCCTCATCTGGGCCAACGTCTGGCCGCACGCGTACGAGAGCGTCCTCGACTACACCGTCGGGCCCTCCGGACCGCTCCACCTGGACCTCACGCTGGACGCGTGGGCCAAGGACGGGCTACTGACGATCTTCTTCTTCGTGGCCGGCATCGAACTCAAACGCGAGTTCGTCGCCGGCGAGCTGCGGACCCCGAGTGCCGCACTGCTGCCGGTGGTGGCCGCGGTCTGCGGCGTCACGCTGCCGGCCGTCCTCTTCGCCCTCGCCAACTCGGGCGCCGGCGGCCACCCGGGCGGCTGGGCGATCCCGACCGCCACCGACATCGCCTTCGCGCTGGGCGTGCTGGCCGTGGTCGGCAGCCACCTGCCGTCCGCGCTGCGGGCCTTCCTGCTCACCCTCGCCGTGGTGGACGACCTGATCGCCATCCTGATCATCGCGATCTTCTACAGCTCCGGCATCAAGTTCTGGGCGCTCGGACTGGCCTTCGCCGGGCTGGTGCTGTTCTGGTTCCTGCACCGGCGCGGGGTGCACGGCTGGTACCTGTTCGTTCCGCTGGCCTTCCTGAACTGGGCGCTGATGCACGAGAGCGGCGTGCACGCCACGGTGGCGGGCGTCGCGATGGGCCTGATGCTCCGCTGCCACCGGGAGGGCGACGAGAAGCAGTCCCCCGGCGAGCACATCGAACACCTCGTCCGCCCGGTCTCGGCGGGGCTGGCCGTACCGGTGTTCGCGCTGTTCGCCGCCGGGGTGACGATCACCGGGCCGGCACTCGGCGAGGTGTTCACCCAGGCCACCCCGCTCGGCATCATCCTCGGCCTGCTGGTCGGCAAGACCGTGGGCATCTTCGGCGGTACCTGGCTGGCCGCGCGCTTCACCCGCGCCGAGCTGAACCCGCAGCTCAAGTGGGCGGACATGTTCGCGGTCTCGGTGCTGGCCGGCATCGGCTTCACCGTCTCACTGCTGATCAGCGAACTGGCCTTCCCGGACGACCCGGCGCTGGCCGACCGTTCCAAGGCGGCCGTCCTGGTGGGCTCGCTGCTCTGCGCGCTGATCGCCACCGTCCTGCTGAAACTGCGCAACCGTCACTACCGGGAACTGTGCGAGGAGGAGGACCGCGACCTGGACGGCGACGGCATCCCCGACGTCTACCAGCTCGACGACCCCGCCTGGCAGGCCCGCATGGCCGAACGGGCCCGTGCAGCCGAGCGGGCCGGCGGGACGGAGCCCACCCGCCCCACCGAGAAGGGCCCGGACGGGACCCGCTGAGGCGGCCCGACCGCCGGGACACGTCCCTCCGGCGGGGCCCCCGGAGTGGTGTGCGCTCGGGCGGTAGGGGCATGATTCTGAACTGTCGACAGTCCACCGACGCCGCCGGGCCGCCCCGGTCACCCGGAACCGCCCGGGAGCCGCACCGTGCGGCGGCGTCACACGCCGCACGGCCGAAGAGGAGAACAGCTGATGCCCGCAGGAGCCGCAGACCCGTCCAGCAACGGCCGGGCGCCCTACGAGGGCGAGCGTTCGGTGGGGCAGCTGTTCGCGGCGGCCACCACCGACCTGTCCGCCCTGGTCCACGACGAGATCGCGCTCGCCAAGGCCGAGCTGCGCGCGGACGTCAAGCGCGGTGTCTCCGGCGGCGTCTCGCTGGTGGTCGCCGGTGTGGTGGCGCTGGCCGCCGTCCCGATGCTGAGCGCCGCCGCGGCGTACGGGATCCACGCGCTGGGCCTCTCGCTGGGCTGGTCGTTCCTGATCGTGGCCGGTGCGTACCTGCTCCTGGCCGTGCTGCTCGGCCTGCTGGCGCTGCGTTCGTTCAAGCGGATCGAGAAGCCGCACCGGACCATCGAGGGCGCCCAGAAGACCGCCGACGTGCTCAAGAACGCCCGGCCGCGTCCCGCCACCAAGGAGGAGATCGACCGGGCCCTGGGCCGCATCCCGTAAAGGGCGGCCGGAACGGACGCGGGCACCCGCCGGGCGGACGACGGGCCTGCGGCGGACAGACCGGCGACGAGCGGACGGGCGGACGCCGCGGGCCCGTGGCGCCGGGCGGCGAGCCCCCGGCACGCCTGACGCACCGAGTGCGAGTGCCGGGCACGTGTCCGGCACGGGGATGTGACACGCTCTCGGTATGTCGCTCGACCAGAAGCCCGTGCCCGCGCAGCCGTCCGCCCGCTCCGGCGGCACATCCGGCGACGACGACCACGACAGCGCCTCCGGCACCACCGACGGCGCCGCTGTCAACGGGACGACCGACGACGCCCCCCTCGACTCCGCGTGGGACATCCGGCAGGCGGGGCCCTGGACCCACCGCGACCTCGCCGCCAACGGTGCCCGGTTCCACATCGCCGAGCTGGGAGAGGGCCCGCTGGTCCTGCTGGTGCACGGCTGGCCCGAGTACTGGTGGGCCTGGCGCCACCAGCTGACCGCGCTCGCCGCGGCCGGCTACCGGGCCGTCGCGCTCGACCTGCGCGGGATCGGCGGCAGCGACCGCACCCCGCGCGGCTACGACCCGGGCAACCTCGCGCTCGACATCACCGGGGTGATCCGCTCCCTCGGCGAGAACCGGGCCCACCTGGTCGGCCACGCCTCGGGCGGGACGCTGGCCTGGGTGGCGGCGGTGATGCGGCCGTCGGTGATCCAGAGCCTCACCGTGGTCTCGGCGGCACACCCGCGCGACCTCCGCCGGGCCCTGCTCACGGACCGGCGCCAGATGGCCGCTTTCGATCACGTCCTGGGCTTCCAGCGGCCGTGGATACCGGAACGCCGTCTGGTGGCCGACGACGCGGCACTGGTCGGCCGCTACCTGGACGACTGGACCGGCCGCAACCAGCTGGACCGCGCGACGGTGGCCGCGTACCGGCGGGCGATCCGGATCCCCAGCACCGCGCACTGCTCGATCGAGCCGTACCGGTGGCTGCTGCGGTCGATGGCCCGGCCGGACGGCATCCAGTTCGCCCGCCGGATGAAGAAGCCCATCACCGCACCGACGTTGCACGTCCAGGGCGCCGCGGACCCGGTGCTGCTGTCCCACACCGCGCTCGGCGGCGGTGAGTACGTCGCCGCGCCCTACCGCTGGCGGCTGATGCCCGGGATCGGGCACTTCCCGCACGAGGAGGCGCCGGAGCAGTTCACCGCGGAACTGCTGGACTGGATCGGCCGCCACAAGGACTGAGTGACGGGCGGGGCACCCGGGTCCGTCCGGGTTCGTCCGCGAGCGGGCCGATGATCAGGGTCGAAGGTCCCAACTCCCTTTACAGTGTGCTCATATGACAAACGCATAGGCCAAGATGGGCACAACTCCCGTGGTTACCCCCGTCGGCCCAGGGGCATCCATTGCGGTATGACCTGGATGCCCGATCGCGACGGCGCCCCGCGCGGCCGACGCCACACCAGCCCGCAGCGCTCCGCCGCCCACCGCACCGACTGGTCGGACGACCTCGGCTACGACGTCGTGGACCGTCACCAGCGCACGGACCAGCGGCAGCTCGGCATCCCACGCATCCTCGGCCGTCGCGCCCGCTGGGTGGGCGCCAGACTCCGACGCGAGACCTGAGGCCTCGGCCCGGCCCCGCGGGACGGACCGGCGGCCGGACGGATCAGAGGGCGCAGCCCTGGGTGTCGACCCGGGCCGTGGCCGTGCTGCCCTTCTCGGCGTCCTCGCGCACCTCGGCGGCGGTCAGCACGTATCCGGTGTCCGCGCTGTCCAGCGACTTGGCGAACACCATCCCGAAGACCTGGCCGTCCGGCGTGAGCAGCGGACCTCCGCTGTTGCCCTGGCGGACCAGCGACCGCACCGAGTAGACGTCCCGGACCACCTGGCCGCGGTGGTAGATGTCCGGACCGTTCGCCTGGATCCGGCCGCGGATGCGGGCCGGCTGCACGTTGAAGGCGCCGTTCTCGGGGAAGCCCGCCACGATCGCGCTGTCGTTGGTCTTCGCCTCGCCGGCGAAACCGAGCGGCGGCGCGTTGAGCTTGGGCACGTCCAGGATCGCGATGTCGCGCTGCCAGTCGTAGCGGACCACCGTCGCGTCGTACAGCTGGCCGACCCCGCCGATCTGCACGGTGGGCTCGTCGACCCCGCCGACGACGTGGGCGTTGGTCATCACCCGGTGCGGGGCGTAGACGAAGCCGCTGCCCTCCAGCGTCTTGCCGCAGGACGTGGCGGTGCCGACCACCTTGACCAGGCTCTGCTTCGCCTTCGCCACCGCCGGGCTCGCGGCCAGCGCCGGGTCGGGGATGTCGACCTGGGTGATCGGCTCGTGCTCGAAGGGGTTGAACACCTGCGGGAAGCCGTTGCGGGCGAGCACCTTGGAGAAGTCCGAGAACCAGTTGGGCGCGTCGGACGGCAGCGTGTCCTGCACGCCGCTCAGGATCGCCGAGGTGCGGACCTGCTTGGAGACGGTCGGCAGGGACGTCCCGGCCAGGGCCGAGCCGATCAGCCAGGCCACCAGCAGCATCGAGATCACGTTCACCACGGACCCGCCGGCCGCGTCCAGCGCCCGCGCCGGGCGGCGGTCGATGTGGCCGCGCAGCTTCCAGCCGAAGTGGGTGGTGATCGCCTGGCCGATCGCCGCCAGCACGATCACCACCACCACGGCGATCACGGAGGCGGTGGTCCCGGGGCTGAGGTGGTCGAGCAGCAACGGCAGCAGTTGGACGGCGAGCAGGCCGCCGCCGAGGAAGCCGAGGACCGACAGCACGCCGACCACGAAGCCCTGCCGGTAGCCCGACACGGCGAATCCCACGGCGGCGGCGATCAACAGCACATCCAGGACGTTCACCCGAACACCCTCCCATGCCGCGCCGCGCGCGCGGACGGGCGGGCGGGCGGGAGGGTCCGGCCCGCCGTTCCCGCACGGCCGGCGGCACGGGCCGCCACCTCCGGGCGGGCCGCCGCACGGGCCGCCACGCTCTCGCTCACCGGGACGGGACCCGCCGCGCCCCCGCTCACGACGGCCCGGAGTCGCGGCCGAGCACCGCACGGGAGCGGTCCCGGTCGCCCTGCACCAGCTCCAGCGCCTCGTCCGACAGGTTGACGATCCTGGCGGTGTCCCACGGCCGCTCCATGCCGCTGTGGTGGAGCACCCGGTCGATCACCCCGGCGGTGAAGCCCCACACCAGACGCCCCGCGACCGCGAAGGCCGGGCCCAGGTGACCCGAGGGATGGCGGAGCCTGGCCCGGTTGGCCGGGTCGGTCAGCTCGTCGATCGACACCCGGAACACCGCGCCGGTCTCCGCGGTGTCCACCGGCCGGACCGGCGACTCCTCCCGCCACCAGCCGAGCACCGGGGTCACCACGAACCGGCTGACCGGGATGTAGAGGGCCGGCAGGGTCGCGAAGACCTGCACCCCGGCCGGATCCAGTCCGGTCTCCTCCCAGGCCTCCCGCAGCGCCGCCGCGACCGGCCCGGGGCCGGCGGGGTCACCGTCCTCCGGGTCCAGCGCGCCGCCCGGGAAGGACGGCTGGCCCGCGTGCGAGCGCAGCGAGCGGGCCCGTTCGATGAGCAGGACGTCCGGACCGGTGGCGCCCTCGCCGAACAGCATCAGGACGGCGGCGGCGCGTCCGCCCTCGGGGGGCGGCAGGAAGCGGCTCAGCTGCTCGGGCAGCACCCGTTCCGCGGCTTCCCGGACCGGCTCCAGCCAGGACGGCAGGCCGTCCCGCTCGATCCCGGCCGCGCCGGCGGTCACTCGGCCACCGCCAGGTCGGCGACCTCGCCCCGGTGGGCGGCGGCGTCGGCGCGGGCGGCGGCCTCGCCCGGGAAGTCCGCGGGCGGCCTCAGCCGCTGGCCGGGCTGGCCGCCCATCTCGTACTTGAGCAGCTTCTGCGCCTTCTCCGGATCGGTCTCCCCCTCGCCGTACGCGGGGCAGAGCGGCGCGATCGGGCAGGCCCCGCAGGCGGGCTTCCGGGAGTGGCAGATCCGGCGGCCGTGGAAGACCACCCGGTGCGAGAGCATGGTCCACTCGGACTTCGGGAAGATCTCCGCGACGACCGCCTCGACCTTGACCGGGTCCTCCTCCGCCGTCCACCCGAACCGTCGGGACAACCGCCCGAAGTGGGTGTCCACGGTGATCCCCGGGACCCCGAAGGCGTTGCCGAGCACGACGTTGGCGGTCTTGCGACCGACGCCGGGAAGGGTGACCAGGTCCTCCAGCCGGCCCGGGACCTCGCCGCCGAACTCGTCCCGCAGCGCGATCGACAGGCCGATCAGCGACCTCGCCTTGTTCCGGAAGAAGCCGGTCGGCCGGATGATCTCCTCCAGCTCCGCCGGGTCGGCGGCCGCCATGTCCTCCGGCGACGGGTACTTCGCGAACAGTGCGGGCGTCGTCTGGTTCACCCGCAGGTCGGTGGTCTGCGCCGACAGCACCGTGGCCACCAGCAGCTCGAAGGGGTTGTCGAAATCCAGCTCCGGATGCGCGTACGGGTACAGCTTCGCCAGCTCCCGGTTGATCCGCCGCGCCCGCCGCACCATCGCCAGGTGCGACTCCGGTTTCCTCGGCCTGACCGTCGCCGCCGGCTTCGCAGCCGCCTTGGTCGCCGGCTTCGCGACCGCTTTGGTCCCGGCCTGCCGGACCTTGCTCTCTGCCATGCACGAAGGCTACGCCGGACGGTCCGCCGCGTGCGGCGGATCAGCGATGACCGATGGACGACCGGTGGCGGCACGCCGCACACCGGCCGCCGGGAGGGCGCGTTCACCGGGGCGGGGCCCCCGGGAGGGCGCGTTCGCCGGGGCGGGGGCGCACGGGATAGCGTCACCCGCATGGTCAGCACCGCCGCCCCGAGGGCCTTCCTTCCGCCCGGGCCCGACGGCCTGTGCCCTCTGACGGCGCTTCGACCGCCGTGCCGCCGAGGCCGTCCGCACCACCGTCCGCACCACCGCCCGGGCCGCCGTCAGCTCCACCGCCTGTGCGGCCGGTGAGCCGGCCCGCACCGCGGCACGTAGGAGCGGATCTGCTCACCCCCCGGCCGCAGCCGCTGCCGCCGCTGGTCTGGCCGCCACGGTTGCGGTGGCTCCCGCACGTCGCCGTGGTCCTCGGGGCCCTGGCCCTGGCCGCGACGGGCGCGGACCCGGTCGCGCGCCTGCTGGCCGTCGCGCACGCGGGGACCCTGGTGGTCGCGCTGCGCCGGCCGGTGGTCGCCTGGTGGCTGGCGACGGCGCTCGCCGTCGTCATCCCCGTCGCCCACCCGCCCACGCACGACAACGAGCTGTGGACGTGGCCGGTCCAGGCCGGAGTGCTGCTCCTGCTCGCCCTGCGGAACCGGCCGGCGGTGTCCGTCACGGCGGCCTGCGTGAGCGCGCTCTGCGGCGTGTCGCTGAAGCTTGCCGGCCTGCCGGTCGGGTCGTGGGCCTTGGTCGCGGTCGGCTGCGGGTGGTTCGCGCTGGCGGTCCTGATCGGCGCGGTCCGCCGCGGACGCCGCGAGGACCGGGCCCGGCTGATCGAGCAGACCGCCGCGACCGCGCACGAACGGGCGCTGCGCACCGTGCTGGAGGAACGCGCCAGGATCGCGCGCGAACTGCACGACGTGGTCGCCCACCACATGTCCGTCGTGTCGATCAAGGCGGACGCGGCGCCGTACCGGGTGGCGGACCCGCCGCCGGAACTGGTCGCCGAACTGGCCGCGATCCGCGCGGTCGCCCTGGACGGCCTGACGGAGCTGCGTCGCCTCCTGGGCGTGCTGCGTGCGGACGGTCCGGAGGAACGGTTCGGCGGCACCGCGCCGCAGCCCTCCCTGGAACGGCTCGACGCGCTGCTGGACACCGTCCGCTCCGCCGGGCTGACGGTCGGTCTGGTCGTCGACGGCCCGCGCCGCCCCTTGCCGCCGGGCGTCGGGCTGTCGGCCTACCGGATCGTCCAGGAGGCGCTGAGCAACACGCTGCGGCACGCACCCGGCGCGCAGTCCGTCGTCGAACTCGCCTACCGCCCCGCGGCACTGGGGCTGCGGGTCGCCAACGGGCCCGCGACGCAGGAGGCACCGCCCTCCCCCGGCAGCGGTCACGGGCTCACCGGCATGCGCGAGCGGGCGGCGATGCTCGGGGGCGACCTCGCCGCCGGTCCGACCTCCGACGGCGGGTACGAGGTCACCGCCCTCCTGCCCACCACCACCCCCCACGAGGACGGCCCGGCATGACGACCAGGGTGTTGATCGCCGACGACCAGGGCATGGTCCGCGAGGCCTTCTCGGTCCTGCTCGGGGCCCAGCCCGGCATCGAGGTGGTCGGCACCGCACGGGACGGCGCCGAGGCCGTCGCCCGCGCGGAGGAGCTGCGCCCCGACGTCATCGTGATGGACGTCCGCATGCCGGTCCTGGACGGCATCGAGGCCACCCGCCGGATCACCGGGCTGCTGGGCGGGACCACGCGGATCCTGGTGCTCACCACCTTCGACCTCGACGAGTACGTGTACGAGGCGCTGCGGGCGGGCGCCACCGGGTTCCTCCTCAAGGACGCGTCCGGAGTGGAACTGGCCGAGGCCGTCCGGGTGGTGGCACGCGGCGAGGCGATGCTCTCGCCGGACCTGACCAGACGGCTGATCACCGAGTTCTCCCGGCTGGGTGGTGCGGCCCGGCCGTCGGCCGGACCATCGGCCGGGCCGGCGGACGGGGTGCCTTCAGGGACGACCGGGGCGTCCACCGAGGCGTCCACCGCCGCCTCGCCGCCTCGGCGGTTCCGGCGGAGCGGGCCCCGCGAGCAGGTCACCGGACAGGTCGCCGCGCAGGTCACCGGGCCGCCCCGCGAGCGGGTCGGCGGACGGACCGACGGGCTCACCGAGCGCGAACGCGAGGTGCTGGTCCAGATCGCCCGCGGCCTCTCCAACGCCGAGATCGCCCGCGAGCTGGTGGTGGCCGAGGAGACCGTCAAGACCCATGTGGGCCGCATCCTGCGGAAGCTGAGCCTGCGTGACCGCACCCAGGCCGCCGTCTTCGCGTACGAGAACGGGCTGGTCACACCGGGGAGCGACGCGGCGGGCCGCTGAGCGGCGTCCCCCGCGAGAGCCACGTCCGGGGGTTGGCTCCGCCGGGGGACGCGGGGTGCGGCCGGGTTCGGGGAGGCTCGGAGGTGTCGGCGGACCGGCGGGAGCACCCGCCGGCCCGAGCCTCGCGATCCCGCGCCCCCGGCACCTCACCCCGCACCCCGCAACCCCGCACAGGAGCACCGGTATGACCCCGTCCGTCCGAACCGTCCTGTCGGCGGCACCCCGCCGGCTCAGGCGAGCCGTCCTGGTCGCCGCCGCCCTGCTCGCCTCGTCGCTCACGTTCCTGGTCGCGGTGATCATGCTCGGGGCATACCTGCCGGCGATCCCCAAGGCGGGGATCATCGGACCGGTGCTCGGCGGCCAGTACCCCCTCCTCGTCGCCCTGCTCGGCCTGGCCGGCGCCGCGCTCGCCACCGCCGCCCGGCGCGGCGGCCTGGTGCGCTGGGGCCGGACGGTCACCGTGGTCGCGGCGCTGTCGACCGCCGCCGCACTGGTCATCGGCGGGATCCAGTACGCCGACGCCCGGCGGGCCGGCGCCGAGGTCTCGTTCGGCGAGGTCTTCGGCCAGCTCGCCTACCCGGACACCGCGCCCGACGCCACGGAGACGTACGGGACCGCCGACGGCGAGGAGCTGAAGGCCGACGTCTACCTCCCCCCGCGCCACGACGGCAGGACTCCCGCCGTCGTGCTCGCCCACTCCGGCGGCTTCCACACCTTCGACAAGTCCGACCTGCGCGGCACCGGACGCTGGCTGGCCGACCACGGCGTCGCCGTCTTCGCCGTCGACTACCGGCTCGCCCGGCCCGACCGCCCCACCTGGGACAAGGCCCCTCAGGACCTCGTCGCCGCGCTGCGCTGGGTGCAGGACCGGACCGACGCGTACGGCCTCGACCCCGACCGGATCTCGCTGGGCGGCATGTCGGCCGGGGGCACGCTGGCCATGAACGCCGCCTACCGTCTGCAGAACGGGACGATCAGGCCGACGAGCGGTGCCGCGCCCAGCCCCCCGGCCTCGGTCGTGGGCTTCTACCCGGGGGTCGACGTCACCGAGATGTGGCGGCGCGACGTGGCCGGCACCCGCGCAGCCGCCGAGCTGTACACCGGCGGCACGCCCGCGCAGTATCCCGACCGCTACCGCGAGGTGTCCCCCGCCCCGGAGGTCCGCCCGGGCCTCCCGCCCACCCTCCTCGTGGTCGGCGACCGCGATCGCAGCGCCCCGCCCGGAGGTGTGGAGGCCCTGGGCGACACGCTGCGCACGGCCGGCGTCCCCACCACCGTGCGCGTGCTGCCGTTCGCCGAGCACGCCTTCGACGACGCCTACGGCAGCCTCACCTCCCAGACCGGCCGCCGGGTCCTCCTCGACTTCCTCACCGGACGACCCGTTCACTGACCGGCCCCCCCGACCCGGTCCCCCGACGTGGTCCGCCGGGGCGCGGTCCGCCGGCGCGGCCGGTCCCGGGTGCGACCCGCCGCGGCGAGCCGCACCCCGAGCCTCAGCCCCGCCC
Source organism: Kitasatospora sp. NPDC002965 (assembly GCF_040611255.1). Taxonomy (NCBI): domain Bacteria; kingdom Bacillati; phylum Actinomycetota; class Actinomycetes; order Kitasatosporales; family Streptomycetaceae; genus Kitasatospora; species Kitasatospora sp. NPDC002965. The sequence continues at coordinate 13,427 of NZ_JBEXNT010000015.1, forward strand.
GAACAGGGCGTCGACCTCGCCGAAGCCGAGAGCGCCGGCCGGCTCGGTCAGCGAGCCCGCGCCGAGCAGCTCGGCGGCGCCCGCCCGGGCGGCGGTGTAGGCGAACTGGGCCAGGCTCGTTCCGACGCTGACCCGCCGCACCCCCGTGGCGGCGAGCTCGGCGACGGTGGGCCCGCCCGCGACGGCCATCGCGTTGACCGGCAGCGGCGAACGCGCGCAGAGCGCGGCCAGCGCGTCGAGGTCCAGCAGGCCCGGCACGAAGAGACCGTCGGCGCCGGCCTCCGCGTACGCCTCGGCGCGGACGAGAACGTCGTCGAGGCCGCCCAGCCCGAACAGGAAGACGTCCGTCCGGGCGTTCACCACCAGCTCCGGCAGGCCCGCCCCGGCCGCCGCAGCTCGCGCCGCGCGCAGCCGCTCGGCCTGGTCCGCGACCGCGAACAGCGGACCGCCGACGGCCACCGAGTCCTCCAGGTTGACGCCCGCCGCACCGGCCCCGACCAGCGCCCGGACGGTCTCGGCCACGTCGTCGGGCTTCGGGCCGTAACCGCCCTCGGCATCGACGGTGACCGGCAGGTCGACGGCGGCGGCGACCCGACGGGCCACCTCGACGGCCTCCGCCCGGTCGAGACGCTGGCCGTCGCCGCGCCCGAGCGACCAGGAGACACCGCCGCTGGTGGTGGCGATCGCCGCCGCCCCGACCGAGGCGATCACGGCGGCGCTCCCGGCGTCCCAGGCGTTCGGCAGGACGAGCACGCCGTCGGCGACGAGGGCCCGCAGGCGTGCGGCCCGCTCACGGAGGACCGGGAGGGAGGGGACCGCGGACAGGGGGGCGGCGGCGGGAGAGGTCATGAGGGTCACCGGCTTTCACACGGGGGATCGTGGTGCGACACCGGAATCCTCGCGGGCGCCGTGCGGTCGGCTCCACTGATTAAGCTGAGACCGAATCTTGGCCCGGACCGGAAGGTGGCGGCGATGCGGACCGCGCTCGCGTTCTCGACGGACGACCTGGCGCGGACCAGGTTCGCCGTCTCCCCGATGTGGGAGGTGGTGACCAGCCTCCGGGCTCTGGCCCACACGCCCGTCCCGGCACTGCACCGGCAGTGGGCGGGGCAGGTCCGGCCCCGGCTGGCCGCCGCCGGACCCGTGTACCGGCGGCTGGCCGCGATGGTCCCGCCCGAGGGCCACCTGCCGGACTTCCTCAACCCCGTCCCGGCCACCAGCGCCCCGGCGCTCGCCGACGAGCTGGCCGCGATCGCCGCCACCGGTCCTGCCCAGGTGCGGGCCGACCTGGACCTGCTGGCCGCCGCGCACGACGGCCGGCTCCCGGCCCCGCTCGAACCGCTCTACCGCGACCCGGCCGGCCGGTTGCCCCGGCTGACGGCCGACATCGAGGCGTACTGGCAGCTGGCGCTGGCGCCGTACTGGGCCCGGATCCGCGCGCTGCTGGACGCGGACGTGCTGCACCGCGCCCGCCAGGCCGTCGGGCACGGCACCGCCCACGTCCTCGACGACCTGCACGAAACGGTCCGCTGGGACGGCGGCGCGCTCCGGCTGGAGCAGCGGCACTGCGCGGTCCGGCGCCTGGACGCCGGTGCCGGGCTGCTGCTCGTACCGTCGGTGTTCGCCTGGCCGCGGGTGCTGACCCGGTCGCTGCCGCCCGACCCGCCGCAGCTCGCCTACCCGGCCCGCGGGATCGCCACGCTGTGGGAACCCCGGCCGAGCACCGGCTCCGACGCGCTCGCCGCCGTCCTCGGCCGTTCGCGGGCCCGGTTGCTCGCCGAACTCGACTCGCCGGCCTCCACCACCGAACTGGCCCGGCGCACCGGTCTCTCCGCCGCCGGGGTCTCCCAGCACCTCACCGGCCTGCGCGCGGCCGGGCTGACCAGCGCGCACCGGGCCGGTCACGCCGTGCTCTACGCCCGCACCGCCGTCGCCGACGCCCTGCTCGCTCCGGAAGCGGCCTCCGGAGCGGGAGCGGCGCGGTGAACGGCCCGGTGAACGGCACGGTGAATGGCGCAGGAATCGGCAGGCCGGACAGCACGGGGAACCGCGCGGAAACGGCTCAGGGACCCGTGCGACCGCGGTGACCCCGGCTTGACGCCGGGTTGACCTGGCGGTACGGGCGGTACGAATGGCCCCGCGCAGCACCCCTCGGCGCACCCCCTCCTCATATGATCGGAGCGACATGCGCCATGCTTGGTGATGCAGAGCACTGTACGAACTTGTGCCGAACGGCTTGACGGCCGGCCGGCCGAGAAGGAGGAAGCACGTGGACGACGTTCTGCGGCGCGCCGCACTCTTCGCGGCACTCGACGACGAACAGGCCGGCGAGCTGCGCGCTTCCATGACCGAGGTCACGCTCGCCCGCGGTGAGTCGCTGTTCCACGAGGGCGACCCGGGCGACCGGCTCTACGTCGTCGCCGAGGGCAAGGTCAAGCTGCACCGCGCCTCGCCGGACGGCCGCGAGAACATGCTCGCCGTCCTCGGCCCGAGCGAGATGATCGGCGAACTGTCGCTCTTCGACCCGGGCCCGCGCACCGCCACCGCGAGCGCGCTCACCGAGGTCAAGCTGCTCGGCCTCGGCCACGGCGACCTGCAGCCCTGGCTGCACGCGCGCCCCGAGGTCTCGATCGCACTGCTGCGCGCCATCGCCCGCCGCCTGCGCCGGACCAACGACGTGATGTCCGACCTGGTCTTCTCCGACGTGCCCGGGCGCGTCGCCAAGGCCCTGCTGGACCTCTCCCGCCGGTTCGGCGTGCAGTCCGACGAGGGCATCCACGTCGCCCACGACCTCACCCAGGAGGAGCTGGCCCAGTTGGTCGGCGCCTCCCGCGAGACGGTCAACAAGGCGCTCGCCGACTTCGCCGGCCGCGGCTGGCTGAAGCTGGAGGCACGCGCGGTGGTCCTGATGGACGTCGAGCGGCTCTCCCGCCGCTCGCGCTAGTCGATCGGCCGCCCGGGACCCGGGACCCGACCGGAAGCCTGCACGACGAGGGGCCCGTACGCTCGGCGTACGGGCCCCTCGGCCGTCCGGGCCCCTCGGCCGCGCGGCACCGGGTCAGTCCGGGATGAGCCCGTGCTCCCGCAGGTACTGGAGCTGGGCCCGGACCGACAGCTCGGCGGCCGGCCAGAGCGCACGGTCCACGTCGGCGTAGACCCGCGCCACCACCTCGGCCGCCGTCCGGCAGCCGGCCTCGACCGCCGTCTCCACCTGGGCCAGCCGGGAGGCCCGGTGCGCGAGGTAGTAGTCGACGGCGCCGAGCGCGTCCGCGAGGACCGGGCCGTGGCCGGGCAGCACGGTCCCCACCCCGTGCTCGGCCGCCATGGTGTGCAGGTGCCGCAGCGAGTCGAGGTAGTCGCCGAGCCGGCCGTCCGGGTGGGCGACCATCGTGGTGCCCCGGCCGAGCACGGTGTCCCCGGTGAGGATCGCCCCGTCGGCGGGCAGGTGGAAGGTCAGCGAGTCCGAGGTGTGCCCGGGGGTGGCGACCACGCGCAGGTCGAGGCCGCCGACGTCCAGGCGCTGCCCGTGCGTGAGGCCCTCGGAGCCGAGCCGGTGCGCCGGGTCCAGCGCGCGCACCTCGGAGCCGGTCAGCTCCGCGAACCGGGCCGCGCCCTCGGAGTGGTCCGCGTGGCCGTGGGTGAGCAGGGTGAGCGCCACGCGCTTGCCCTGCTGCTCGGCGGTCTCGACCACCCTGCGCAGGTGGCCCTCGTGCAGCGGGCCGGGGTCGATCACCACCGCGAGGTCCGAACCGGGCTCGGAGAGCAGCCAGGTGTTGGTGCCGTCCAGCGTCATCGGCGACGGGTTCGGCGCCAGCACGCACAGCGCCCGGGGGGTGGCCCCGCCGCCGATGGCGGCGGCGGGGTCACCCGGCAGGAGTCCGCTCACCGGCCGCCCTCGCCGTCGCGATGCAGCGCGCGCAGGGGGAGGACCCGGGTGAGTGCGCGCTGGGCCAGCTCGCTGAAGGGGACGAGGCCGCCCTCACAGGCGGGGGTACGCGGGTTCAGGCTGCGGGCGGGCACCTGGCGTGCCGTCCGGCGAGCCACATCGTTGTGGGTCATCGGGCGTCGGTCCTTCCACTCGGATTCACGGGATTCACGGGGATCGGGGAGGTCGGGGAAATCAGGGAGGTCGGCGAGGTCGGCGAGATCGGGGAGGCCGCGGGGGCTCGGCGGAGCCGACGGGTCCACCGGGATCGCCCGGTTCACCGGTCTCGGCCGGGTCGGCTGGGTCGGCCGGCTCGCCGGTCTCACCGGGTTCGTCGAAGTCATCGAAGTCGTCGAGGTCGTCGCAGTCATCTGAAGTCGTCGCAGTCGTCGGAGCCGGGGGACTCGACCGCGTCCGGGCCCGGAGGGCTCAGCCGCCCGGACGGACGGGGAAGGAGCCGTCGATCGTCAGCTCGTCGTACCCCGTCCAGCGGACCGTAAGCCGGTCGCCCCGCACCTCGGCCCGACCGAGCACCGGGGTCAGCGAACGGTCACCGGCCACGGCCAGCGCCTCGGCGGCGCTGCGCACCGGCAGCAGTTCGCGCAGCACCGTGACGGTCGGCGGCAGCATGCCGTACCGGCCCTCCTCGTAGCCCCTGACCGCCTCGGCCGGGGTCAGCCAGGCGACCCGGTCGGCCTCGCCGACCTCGCGGGCGGCTCGCTGGCCGGGCGGCAGGGCCGCGACGAAGAACCAGGTGTCGTACCGGCGCTCCTCGAAGGCCGGGGTGACCCACCGGGCCCAGCCGGCCAGCAGATCGCTGCGGAGCAGCAGACCGTGCTCGCGCAGGAAGTCGGCGAAGGAGAGCTCGTGGGCCTCCAGGGCGGCGCGTTCCGCGCTCCAGTCCCGGGGTTCGGCGACGCTGTCCGCGTCCGGCCCCGCCAGCAGGACGCCGGCCTCCTCGAAGGTCTCGCGGACCGCCGCGCAGACCACCGCCTGGGCGGTGCGGGCGTCCACCCCGAGCCGTTCGGCCCACTCCTGCGGGCCGGGCCCGGCCCAGCCGAGTTCCGCCTCGGCGTCCCGCCGGTCCACCCCGCCGCCCGGGTAGGCGTACATGCCGGCGGCGAACGCCATCGAGGTGCGGCGGCGCAGCAGGTAGGCCTCGGGTCCGGGGGCGGCGTTCGGCGCAGTGCCCCGCTCCGCGTCCGTACCCGGCTCCGCATCCGCGAGCGGTTCCACGCCCGGCCACGCGTCCGGCCCCGCGTCCCGGAGGAGCACCACGGTGGCGGACGGCTTGGGCACGGGCGGGCTCAGCTCGCCGGACTCGACCGCCCGGATCCGGGCAGGCCAGCCGGGAGGCATCGGGAGCGTCGTTGCTCGCTGGTCCATGCCCGGATGCTAAACGCCCGGGGGCGGGGTTGGACAGGGGTGATCCGCTGCCCGCCCCCGCTCCGGGGAGGTCCTTCGGTCACACGCGGGGTCAGGCCCCGGCGCGGACCCGGACCTGGAGCTCCACCTCGACCGGGGCGTCCAGCGGCAGCACGGTGACGCCGACGGCGCTCCGGGCGTGCACGCCGGCCTCGCCGAACACCTTGCCGAGCAGCTCGCTCGTACCGTTGATCACGCCGGGCTGGCCGGTGAAGTCCGGGGCGGAGGCGACGAAGCCGACCACCTTGACGACCTGCTCGACCAGGTCCAGGTCACCGATCACCGACTTGACGGCGGCCAGCCCGTTGAGCGCGCAGACCTGCGCGAGCTCCTTGGCCTCCTCCGGGGTGATCTCGGCGCCGACCTTGCCGGTGTTCAGCAGCTTGCCGCCCACCATCGGCAGCTGGCCGGAGGTGAAGACGAACTCGCCCGTGCGCAGCGCCGGGACGTAGGCGGCGACCGGGGCGGCCACCGGCGGCAGGGTCAGGCCCAGCTCGGCGAGCCTCTCCTCGACCTTGCTCATGCCTGCTTCTCCCGCTTGAAGTAGGCCACCAGCTGCTCCGGGTTCGGACCCGGTACGACCTGGACGAGCTCCCAGCCGTCCGAGCCGAAGTTGTCCAGGATCTGCTTCGTGGCGTGCACGAGCAGGGGTGCCGTCATGTATTCCCACTTGGTCATGGCCAGACTCTAGACGCTCCGCCCGGGCGACCGGCGCGGCCCGCGCTCGTGCGTGTGAGGTGGCCCACAAACCGGGCATGATTCAGGCCTGGCCCCCCCGGTAGTCCCGGCATCCGGCGCGGTCCCTGGTTACCCTCGCGGGAGGGCACCCTGAGCGGTGCCGCCCTCGGAGACGGACGGAGACGGAGCGTGGCACGCACCCCCGGCCAGGCGGCCCGGCGCGATCCCGACTGGGAGGGCGTGCGGTTGCACGTGGTCAGCGGCAAGGGCGGGACGGGCAAGACCACCCTGGCCGCGGCACTGGCGCTGGCCCTCGCAGCGGAGGGCCGCCGGACGCTGTTGATCGAGGTGGAGGGCCGGCAGGGCATCGCCGAGCTGTTCGGGATCGCGGCGCTGCCGTACGAGGAGCGCCGGATCGCCTCGGTCTCACCCGCCCAGTTGGGACTGCCCGGCGGTACCGCGGGCGGTGGCGAGGTCCACGCGCTCGCCATCGACACCGAGCAGGCGCTGCTCGAGTACCTCGACATGTTCTACAAGCTCGGCCGGGCCGGCAAGGCGCTGCAGAAGGTGGGCTTCGTCGACTTCGCGACGACCATCGCGCCGGGCGTCCGGGACGTCCTGCTGACCGGCAAGGCCTGCGAGGCGGCCCGGCGCAAGGGCCCGGACGGGCGCCGCCGGTACGACGCGGTGGTGATGGACGCGCCGCCGACCGGACGGATCACCAGGTTCCTGAACGTGAACTCCGAAGTGGCCGGGCTGGCCCGGTTCGGGCCGATCCACTCCCAGGCGCAGGCCGTGATGCGGGTGCTGAAGTCGCCCGAGACCGCGGTGCACCTGGTCACCCTGCTGGAGGAGATGCCGGTGCAGGAGACCGTCGACGGCTTCGAGGAGCTGCGCGAGGCCGGCCTCCCGGTGGGCGGGGTCCTGGTGAACATGGTCCGGCCGCCGCTGCTGGACGCGGCGGCGGTGGCCGCGGTCGACGGCGACCACCGCGAGGAGGTCGCGCTCGCCCTCGTCGAGGCGGGGCTCGGCGGGCGCTCGCGCAAACCGGAGACCGTCCGGGCCGCGGTCGAACCGCTGCTCGGCCCGCTGCTGGACCAGGCACGGGAGCACGCCGAGCGGGTGGAGCTGGAGCGCGAACAGCGCGCCGACCTCCAGCAGCTGAAGCTCCCGACCTACGAACTGCCGCTGCTGGGCGAGGGTGTGGACCTCGGCGGGCTCTACCGGCTGGCGGGCGAACTGAAGCGTCAGGGGGCAGCGTGAGCACGAGCGGGCGGAACAGCGTGCAGAGCGGCGGGAACGTGCAGAGCGGCGGCAGCCGGCTCGCCGTGGACGAGCTGATCGACAACCCGAAGACCAGGATCATCGTCTGCTGCGGCTCGGGCGGCGTCGGCAAGACCACCACCGCGGCGGCGATCGGCCTGCGGGCGGCGGAGCGGGGCCGCAAGGTCGTCGTGCTGACCATCGACCCGGCGCGGCGGCTGGCGCAGTCGATGGGCCTGACCGAGCTGGACAACACGCCCAGGATCGTCAAGGGCGTCACCGGCGACGGCGAGCTCCAGGCCATGATGCTCGACATGAAGCGGACCTTCGACGAGGTCGTGCTGGCCCACGCCGAGCCCGAGCGGGCCCGGGCGATCATGGAGAACCCCTTCTACCAGTCGCTGTCGGCCGGCTTCGCGGGCACGCAGGAGTACATGGCGATGGAGAAGCTCGGCCAGCTCCGCGCGGCCGAGGAGTGGGACCTCATCGTCGTCGACACCCCGCCGTCCCGCTCCGCGCTGGACTTCCTGGACGCGCCGAACCGGCTCGGGTCCTTCCTCGACGGCAAGGTGATCCGCATCCTGACCGCGCCGGCCAAGGTCGGCGGCCGGTCGGCGATGAAGTTCCTCAACGTCGGCATGGGCCTGCTCACCGGCACCCTCGGCAAGATCTTCGGCGCCCAGCTGCTGACCGACGTGCAGACCTTCGTCAGCGCGACGGACTCGATGTTCGGCGGCTTCCGGGAACGCGCGGACCGGACGTACCAGCTGCTGCAGGCGCCGGGCACGGCGTTCCTGGTGGTGGCCGCGCCGGAGCGGGACGCGCTGCGCGAAGCCGCGTACTTCGTGGACCGGCTGGCCGCCGACCGGATGCCGCTGGCCGGCCTGGTACTCAACCGGGTGCACGGGACGGGCGTCCCGCAGCTCACCGCGGAGCGGTCGCTGGCGGCGGCCGAGGCCCTGGAGGAGAACGGCTCGGAGCACGCGTCGCCGGAGGCCGAGCTGCTCGCGGCCGGGCTGCTGCGCCTGCACGCCGAGCGGATGCAGGTGATGGCGCGGGAGCGCCGCACCCGCGACCGCTTCGTCTCGGTCTACCCGGACGTGCCGATCGTCGAGGTCGCCGCGCTCCCCGGGGACGTCCACGACCTGGAGGGCCTGCGCACCATCGGTGAACGGCTCAGCGGGGCGACCGGCTGAGCCGTGCGGTCACCGACCGGACGGCGCAGTCACCGGACGGCGCAGTCACCGGACGGGCGGTTCCCGGCGGGGCTGTCACCGGCCGTGCGGTCACCGGTGGGACCGTGCGGTCACCGGCCCGGGCAGGACCACGGGCCGGGAATGACCACCGACCGAACAGGGCCGAACGAGGCCGAACGCCGAGTGAAGCCATCGGCCGGACGGCCCGGAGGTTCAGCCCGCCTGGGCGTAGTCCGTCAGTATCACGCCGGTGGCCAGCGAGGTCTCGTACTCGGTGCGGGCCGTCTCCAGCAGCCGCCGCCACGAGACCACCGTCGGCCGTCGGCGCAGCAGCGCCCGGCGTTCGCGTTCGGTCATCCCACCCCAGACCCCGAACTCCACCCGATTGTCCAGCGCGTCGGCCAGGCATTCCGTGCGGACGGGACACCCGCTGCACACCGCCTTGGCGCGATTCTGCGCCGCCCCCTGGACGAACAGTTCGTCCGGATCACTCGTGCGGCAGGCGGCCTGCGCACTCCAGTCGTCTACCCAGCCCATGCCGGCGCCGTCCTCTCCCGAATCGAGGCTCCCCCACGGCGGCAACGGCATATTCACCGTTGCCAGTTGAGGACGTTACGGAAGAACGACAGGTTGCAACAGCCCCTTCGGGCTCAATCTCGAATGACCCGATTGGACTATGGGTATCGATCAGCTCACTCGTTGGAGTGACCGCAGGTCGCAAGCCTTGCCAGGGTCGCGGGCGCCACTCTCGCCACGCGAGTCGTCACTGAGCGCTACCGGACACAGGTGCACAGCCAGCGACAGCTGCCTCAAAAACCCCCCAAGAAAGGGCAATTCGGGCAATTCTCATCACTCACAAGAGTGACAGATGCTGACAGAGCGAAGCTGTCGCAAGCTTGTGACAAGCCTAGGCGAACACCTGCCCCGGTGTGCGGGAATCGGCAACGTAGGGTTCTCCCATGGCACCGAAGCGCCCCCAGGCACCCCAGCCCCCAGGCAACACCGGAGCTCCGCGCGGTACACGCCGCGAGTCACCGCTGGCTTACGCGGGACACGGAGTCAAGTTCCTGGGGGTCAGCGTGCTCTCCGGAGTCCTGCTGGCCGGCATGGCCCTGCCCGCCGTCGGCGCGCTCGGCCTGACCGCCAAGAACACCGCAGAGGGCTTCTCCAACATCCCGGACGACTTCAAGACCCCTCCGCTCTCCCAGGCGACCCAGATCTTCGACGCCAAGGGCGGGCTGATCGCCAAGGTGTACGAGCGCGACCGCACCGTCCTCGCCGCCGACCAGATGTCGCCGTACATGCGGCAGGCCCAGGTCGACATCGAGGACGCCCGCTTCTACGAGCACGGCGCCGTCGACCTCAAGGGCGTGCTCCGCGCGATCAGCAAGAACGCGGAGAGCGGCACCACCTCCCAGGGCGCCTCGACGCTGACCCAGCAGTACGTGAAGAACGTCAACGTCGAGAAGGCCGGCGACGACCAGGCGGCCGTCCTGGAGGCCCAGCGCAAGACCCTGGGCCGCAAGATCCAGGAGCTGAAGGTCGCGATCAAGCTGGAGGAGGACCTGACCAAGGACCAGATCCTCACCAACTACCTCAACATCACCTTCTACGGCCACCAGGCCTACGGTGTCGAGGCCGCCGCCCAGCGGTACTTCAGCAAGAACAACAAGGACCTGACGATCGCCGAGGCCGCCACCCTCGCCGGCGTGGTGCAGAACCCCTCGCAGTACGACCCGGTGCGCTTCCCCGAGAACACGGTCAAGCGGCGCAACGTCGTGCTCGACAAGATGCTCGAGAACAAGCACATCACCGCGGACCAGGCCAAGGAGGCCAAGGCCGCCCCGCTGGGCCTGAAGTTCAAGGACCCGCAGAACGGCTGCATCACCGCGCAGGCCGGCATGGGCTTCTTCTGCGACTACGTCCGGCACGTGGTCAAGCAGGACCCGGTCTTCGGCAAGAACGCCGCCGACCGGAAGAAGTTCTGGGACCAGGGCGGTCTGAACATCTACACCACCCTCGACCCGGACAAGCAGGCCGCCGCCCAGAACGCGGTGACCTCCAAGGTCAAGGTGACCGACCCGGTCTCGGCCGCCGCCACCATGATGGAGCCCGGCACCGGCAAGATCCTCGGGATGGCCCAGACCCGCCCGTACGGCCTGGACCCGAACAAGAACCAGACCGTCGTCAACCTCAACGTCGACGCGGCGATGGGCGGCGGCAACGGCTTCCAGACCGGTTCGACGTTCAAGCCGGTCCTGGCCGCGGCGGCGCTGGAGTCGGGGATGTCCCCCACCCAGCCGTTCCCGTCCGAGAACAAGATCGAGTACCCCACGATGTCCACCTGCTCGGGCACCTGGAAGAACACCGCCAAGGGCAAGGAGCGCAGCGTCGGCAACGAGTCGGCCAGCGAGGTCGGCCCGTACGAGCTGAAGCAGGCCATGGCCCTGTCGGTCAACACCTACTTCGTGCAGATGGAGCAGAAGGTCGGCCTCTGCGCGATGAAGCAGATGGCCAACAAGCTCGGCATCAGCCAGACCTCGAAGGGTGACCCGTTCGTCGAGGTCCCGTCGATGGTCCTCGGCACCCTGGAACTCTCCCCGCTGACCATGGCGAACGTCTACGCCACCTTCGCCGCCCGCGGCAAGTACTGCACCCCCGTCGCGATCAACAAGATCACCACGGTGGACGGCAAGGACATCAAGGTCCCGCAGACGACCTGCAGCCAGGCCTACTCCCAGGACACCGCGGACGCCCTCAACGCCGTCCTGCTCAACGTGACCGAGAAGGGCACCGGCGCCTCCCTCCAGCTCGAAGGCGGACGCCAGATCGCCGGCAAGACCGGTACCACCGACGAGAAGAAGGCCGCCTGGTTCAGCGGCTACACCCCGCAGCTCGCCACCGCCGTCTGGCTCGGCGGCCCGGCCGGCGGCGTGAAGATGAAGAACATGAAGATCGGCGAGACCTACTACGGCGCCGACGGCGTCTTCGGCGCCACCGGCCCCGGCCCGATCTGGCAGATGGCGATGAACCAGGCCCTGCGCGGCGCTCCCATGGAGACCCTGCCGACCATCAACATCCCGGACCCGGCACCCAAGCCCGACCCGAACGCCACCGCGCCGGCCAGCCCGCCGGCCACCGGCGACCCCAACGCGGGTGGCAACCCGCCGCCGCCCGCCAACCCCGGCGGCGGCAACCCCGGCGGCACCAACGCCGGCGGCCTGATCGGCGGCGGGATCACCCTCCCGCCGGGCATCATCGGCGGCGGCGGCGGCAACGGCGGCGGTAACGGAAACGGCAACGGCAACGGCGGCGGCCACCGCTGACCGACCCGGTCGACCGTGACGCGAAGAGGGGCGGCCCCCCCCCCCCCGGGGGGGGGGGGGGGCCCCCCCCCCCCCCCGGGGGGGGGCCGCCCGCCCCCCCCCGCCCCCGCCCCCCCCCGCCCCCGGGGGCCGCGGCGCCGGCTGGAGCCCCGGGCGGGGC